>JAJSAI010000007.1 GCA_024274695.1 archaeon
AACATCTGTGGCCTTGAAGCTCGTGCTCGGGACCCCTAGGTCGTTCACGATCCTGTCCCAGGTGTCGTAGGCTGAGGATCCGTGTATTGTTCCCATCACAGCGTTCCCTGCCGCGCCGACCCTCATTGCTTCGAAAAGGGCTTTGGCTTCCGCTCCCCTCACTTCTCCTATGACCAGCACTGATTCTCCTAGCCTGAGCGCGGTTCTCAGGGACTCTTCTGGCATGAGCTCGTACGATTCCCTGGATATCGCGGGAGCCACCCTAAGGTGCTGGATTTTTCTTCCGAGCGCGCTAAGCTGTCTCACGGGAAGTTCTGGAGTGTCCTCTATTGCTATGACCCTGTAGCTTGTGGGAAGCTCTGCGAGCAGTGCTGACAGAAAGCTTGTCTTCCCGCTCCCGCGCGGGCCTGTTATGAGGACCGATTTCTGAGCATCAACAATGAATGACAGGAGCCCTGCAGTGTAACTATCTATCATCCCCACGTTTATGAACTCCGGGAGGGTCCACGGACTGCTCTTGTGTCTTCTGAAAGCGAAACCAGTTCCTTGGAATGTCGCGGGTTCTCTGACCCCGCAGACCCTGACCCCAAGGTCTGTGAGCTCTGTGTCTATAACAGGACTTGACTCGTCAAAGGGCCTGCCTGAGATCGCTCTAAATCTTGCGGAGAGTTTCTCCAGGTCAAGCCTGGTGTGGACAATGTTCGTCACGCACTCTTCGTACTCTTCATGGTACAAGTAGATCCTGTTCCCCCCTGGAGAGTCAAGGTAGACGTCCTGCACTTTCTCGTCCGAGAGAAGGGTTTCCAGCAGACCGTAGCCTGCTGAGTGCTTCGCGATTATGCTCGCGAGCTTGCCCGCGTTTTCCCTGCCTTCCAGCATGCTCTCGGCAAGTTCTTTGAACCTTTCCCTGAGCCCGTGCACGGGAAGGTCTTCTTCTTTTCCCGCGAGCTCCTCCAGAACCTTCCACACCAGTTTTACCTCGTCAGCGTGCAGTCCGAGCTCCACTGGCTTGAGCTCGTAGTAGTGCTCCTGCAGTCCCTTGACAGAGTATATACTGACCTTAGAGCCTTTTACAGAGTAAGAGGATAACAAGGCCTTCCTGCCCTGAACGGGGATTATGTGGGATGAAACAAAAGAGGGTATCATCACGGGAGTCATTTCCGCAGGGTTTTTCACTCCCACGTCCTTCAGCCGTTTTTCAAGCTTTTTGAGTTCAGTAATCGCGAGAGCGAGCTCGCCAGCGTGCTTTTCTCCTTTTTTCACTGGAAGGCCTTCTGACAGCAGTTTTCTTACTTCCTGGAGCGCCCTGCTGGGGTTAGAGTACAGGAGCAGGTTAATGTTCTCCTGGACTCTCCTGAGCTCTGGAAGCGTTTTCAGAACCTTTTCCCTGAGTTCGAATGAGATCCTCGCCCTAGCGTATGACTTCAGCCAGCTCGTGTCCCTTTCATCGTACTCCGCGCGGTAGTCTTTTATCAGGACTACCCTGTCAGCGTTCTCCAGCCTCAGTATCTCGCAGACGCGCCTGAAGCACCCCGGGTCATTCAAGGTTGCTGAGACAGGAGTGCCAGTAAAGTCCACGTTCAGGACCTTTTTCCCAAGAATTTCTTCAGTATAGTACTCGGCCACCCAATCCCCCGATTATTAATTCTGCCA
>JAJSAI010000008.1 GCA_024274695.1 archaeon
AGAGAGAATGATAGAAAGGGCTGACGTTAACGGGTGCCCTCAAGTAGGCCTTTTCGCAGTGGCGAACAACGACTACGCAGTAGTCTCAGCCCTGACGCCCCCCTCTTTCCAGGACCTTGTAAGCAGGGTTCTTGGAGTGGACGTTGTCACTGCCACGGTTGACGAGACAGGGCTCATAGGCTTGTTCTGCGCGGCCAATTCCAAGAAGGTCTTCCTCCCGAAGACCGCGCTCCCCGAGGAAAAAAAGGTCTTTGAAGACGTTTTCCAGGAAGTAATAGTCGTGGAGTCAAAGTACACTGCCCTCGGTAACCTGATGGCCTTGAACGACAAGGGCATGATAGTGAGCAAGTACATCGCGGAGAGCGTTCCAGAGGGCGTGAGGATGAAAATAGCAGGGTCTGACCTGGTGGGCTCGGTCCTGTACGCCAACAACAAAGGATTCCTGGTCCACCCTGAATCTAATGATGCTGAGATCCGGGAAATAGAAAAAATACTCGGGGTCCCGGGAGACGTTGGGACCGTGAACTTCGGAGACCCATTCGTGAAGTCAGGCTTGCTGGGTAACGACAAGGGCCTGCTGGTGGGCTCGGCCACCACAGGGCCCGAGATGATGAGAATAGACGACGTGTTCGGGTGAAAAAATGAACAAAGAAGAGAAAATGATCAGGATCCAGGCCCTGGAACAGCAGGCCGCGGAAGTACAGCTCAGGATGGAAGAGATCTCCAGGGCAGTAGCAGAAAACCAGCTCACGCTCGCGGCCCTGGAAGAACTTGAAAAGAATGCCAGGACCTTCTCGGCAATAGGGTCAGGAGTCTACGTTAAAACAAGGGTGGATGACGCTGAGAACGTTCTCATGAGCCTCGGGGAAGACGTTCTCGCGGAATACCCTGTCGGCAAGGTCAAAGAAAAACTGAAGCAGGCCCAGGAAAAGCTTGAAGAAGACCTCCGGCAGTTGTCCGCCCTGTACTCCAGAATAAGAGAGGAGTACTCCGAACTCCTGCGGGAGGAAGGCGCTTAAAATGTTCGGAATGCTCAGGAAGAAGATAAAAACGTTCTTCAAGAAGGAAGAGGAAAAGATAGAAGAGAAACTGGAGCAGGCCCCGGAAGAAGAGGCTGTAGAGGAACCCGCAGGCCCGGAGCAGATTGTCCAGGAAGAGCCTGAGAAAAAAACGCAACCCTCTGCTGGTAAGAGGCCTGCCGGGAAAAAGGCTGAAAAGAAGACCAGGAAGGAGAAGGACTCAGAAAAGGAGAAGAAGGTCAGACTCGCCGCGCGGGTGAAAAAGAGGATAGCGCGCAGGATAAGGATAAAAGAAGAGGACATCGCGCCCCTGCTGGAAGACTTCGAGCTGGAACTTCTTGAGGCTGACGTGGCCCTGGAGACCGCAGAGGAGATCGTGAAAAAGCTCAGGGAAAAGCTGGTTGGCAAGGAGATAACATCCAAGGAAACGATATCCGGGACTGTTGAGAAAGCGCTGAGGGAAACCCTGCTGGAAATACTTCCTGCTCCTGACAAGGTCAAACTGGAGGGAGGCAAGCCGTTCGTTATAATGGTCGTGGGCCCCAACGGGCACGGGAAGACCACGACCATCGTGAAGCTGGCGAAGAAACTGCAGGACAAGGGCAAGAAGGTGGTCATAGCAGCCGCGGACACGTTCAGGGCGGCCAGCATAGAACAACTCGAGACCCTGGCCGGGAGGATAGGCGTTAGAGTGATAAAGCACGATTACGGCGCAGACCCTGCGGCAGTATGCTATGACGCGATAGCCCACGCCAAGGCAAGAGGCCTTGACTACGTGATACTGGACACCGCAGGCCGGTCAGAACTTAACAAGAACCTGATGGAAGAGCTCAGGAAAATAGAAAGGGTCGCGAAACCGGACCTGAAAGTGTACGTTGGAGAATCCCTGGCAGGAAACGCCGCGGTGGAGGAAGCCAAGAACTTTGACAAGGCAGTGGACTTTGACGGCATAATAATGACAAAAGCAGACTGCGACGTGAAGGGAGGGAGCATAATATCAGTGGCCCACGCCACCGGAAAGCCTGTGCTCTGGCTAGGGGTGGGCCAGGGCCTGGACGACCTGGAAGAGTTCACTCCAGAAAAACTTGTTGACAGGATACTGGGTGAAGACGATTGATAAACAAGATGAGGGAAATCCTGTCCAGGATAACCAGGGCAGGAGTGCTTGACAAGAAACAAGTAGAAGAGATAGTCAGGGACATTCAGAGGACCCTGATAACAGCAGACGTTAACGTAAAACTTGTTAAAGAAGTTTCAGAAAGAATAAAAAAGAGGGCCCTGGAGGAGAAGCTCCCTGCTGGGGTGAGCAGGAGAGAGCACCTGATAAGAATAATCTACGACGAGCTCGTGGGAATACTCGGAGGAGAAAAATACTCTCCGAGGATGGAAAGACACAAGATTCTCCTGGTCGGCCTTTTCGGTTCAGGAAAAACCACCATGGTGGGGAAGCTCGCGAGGTACTATCTTAAGAGGGGAATGAGCGTTGCGGCGATAACCACGGACACATGGAGGCCCGCGGCCTACGAGCAGCTCCAGCAGATCGGGCAAGCAGTAGGCTTCCCTGTCCTGGGAGGAAAAGGAGAAGACGCGGTCAAGATCCTGGAAGAGAGCCTGAAAAAGCACAAGGGACAGGACATTCTCATAGTAGACTCCGCGGGCCGGGACAGCCTCAGCGACGATCTCATACGAGAAATAAAAGAAATAAAAGAGATACTGCAGCCTGACGAGGTCTTTCTCGTGATCTCCGCGGACATAGGCCAGACCGCTTCAAAACAAGCACAGGCATTCAACGACGCTGTCGGGCTCACGGGAGTCATCGTGACAAAAACAGACTCCAGCGGCAGGGCCGGAGGAGCCCTGTCAGCATGCCGGCAGGCAGGAGTCCCGGTAGCGTTCATAAGCACGGGAGAAAAACCAGAAGACTTTGAGGTGTTCAACGCCGAAAAGTTCGTGAGCCGCCTCCTCGGTTTCCCTGACCTCGGGGAACTGCTTAAGAAAGTTCAGGAAGCCGTTGAAGAGTCGGAATTCTCGCCGGAGGACCTGTTAAAACAGGAGTACAACCTGCGCACGTTCTACAAGCAGCTTGAGGCAATGAAAAAAATGGGGCCCCTGAAAAAAGTCCTTGAAATGCTCGGGGCAGCCAGCGTTCCCAAGGAAATGGTGGAAGAGAGTGAGGAAAAACTGCGGACGTTCAAGGTAATAATGGACAGCATGACCAAAGAAGAACTAGAACACCCCGAGATAATCAAGAGCAGCAGGATAAAAAGAATAGCAAGAGGCTCTGGCAAGAGCGAGAAAGAAGTCAGGGAACTGCTCAAGCAGTACGAGATGAGCAAGAAAATGATCAAGAAAATAAAGAAAGGCAAGTTCAGAGGAATCCCTGGAATGAAGGGCCTGAAAGGAATTCCTGGAATGCCCCCGGGGATGATGAAATAGGATCGCGCGCAGGCGCCCTCTTTTTATATCCTTCAAAAGCGTAAAATACTCTGATGAATCCTGAAGAAATGAAGAAGGCTAGGGAAAGGCTTGAAAAGCTCAGGGGAATGCTGAAGATCGTTAACACCCTCCCAGGAGGCAGGGCACTCCGCCACCTGGATGAAATAAGAAGGGCTAGGAGGGCCAGGCTCAGACGAGAGCAGAAGGCAGCAGAGGATCTTGCAAGCGAAGAAGAAAGGACCAGGGCAGAAAGAATAGCAGAGGGCCTGGAAGCAGCATCAGAACTGCTCAAGAACGCCGTGGAAAGAGGGGAACTGAGGCATGCTGAAGAACTCCTGGACAAGATGAAAATGCTTTCAGAGTTCCTGAAAGAAGAGCCCGAGCAGATCCGCAACCCTCTTGTCCTCCGAGAGCTGAGGGAAGCCTCAGAGCACCTGAGCATGCTTCCGGAAATGATCCCGCAGGAACTGGTTGAAGAAGAGGCCAGAAGAGCAGGAGTGCCGGAAAAAGTCAGCGTGAAAAGAGACCTACTAGAGCACGGGGGCCCGAGGCAGTGGACTACAATCCCGTGGCCTCTCCCCAGTCATACCTTGTCTCCACGAAGGGCGTGAAACCGTTCAGCCGCATGGAACTCCGCACAGAACTGGGCAAAGGAGCCGAACCTGAGACCGGCACGCTCTACTACTCTCCTGACAGCGTGCTCGCGCACGAGGCCCAGCACGCCAAGAACTACCGGGTCAATAGAACAGAAGCCGGGCGTGGAAACGCTTGACGAGTACCTTGCTTTCCTGGCCATGGCGTGGAAGAACGAGTTCGACGCCAGGAGAGCGTGGGCCCTTCATTCAGGGTTTCCCGGAAGCCCCCACGAGACCGGCGCAAGGCTCGCGGTCGTGTCCAAGGAACTCGGCCTCAGGCCGGAGGACGTGCTCAAGGCGAAAAGAAGGGGAGAGTCTGACGAAGAATTCCAGGAAAGAGTTCTCAAGATCATGCGCAGGGCAGAACAGGAGTACAAGGCCCTCAGGAAGGATTACGAGCAGAGGAAGAAGAGCGCGAGGGGCCCGGGAGAAAAGCAGAGGCTGGAGCTCGAGTTCAGGCAAAGGCTTCGGGAGTACGGGCAAAAGGTCAGGAGAAGATTGGAAGAGTGACAGGTCCAGCGTTTTTATACGCGGTGGGCGTAATGTTTTCTCATGAGGACTTTCGTGCTCGTGCTAGAAAAAGACCTTCCGGGCAGCATAAACTTGAACAACCTTTCGGAGCACAGGATTGACGTCTTGTGCAGGGTCATGACAAGCGCGTTCTATCTTGACAACGACTTCAGGAGGGACGTGAAGCTAATAATAAAAGCGAACAACGTGGTGCTGGAGCTTGACGGAAGCAGGCTGAAGGGAGTAAGGCCGGACGAGAGAACGAACGCGGGAATACTCAGGAAGGTGCTGTCAGGAGGAAGCCAGCCTGGGATAAGAGCACTGCCTGAGTACGTGATACCAGAGCACGCGTTCTGGCTTGACATGGCAGGAGAATACTACAAGGACAAAGACCCTGGCCAGGACCCAGTGTTCGTGGTAGGCGGAGAAAAGGGAATGACCGTCCCGGAGAACGCTAATAAAATAAGCCTGGGTAAAAAGAGTTACCTTGCCAGCCACTGCGTGACCATACTCAACCACTGGATGGACGTGAGGGAATGGAGTACAAGAAAGTGAGGGAATACCTGCTCGAGAACGGGGCGTGCGACCACTGTATTGGCAGGCAGTTCAGAGAAAAGTTCAGGGGACACGAGTCAGCAGAAATAGGAGCGGCGGTCAGAAGAGCAGGCTCTCTTGAAGAAGTTGAAGGCCTTTTAGGGAAAGACCTTCCAGTGAAAGAAGGGTGCAGGTACTGCGACAGCATCTTCTCCATGATGCCCGGGCTCGTGGAAAAAGCAGAAGAAAAGGCCAGGGGTTGGGAGCATGATACCTTCCTGATGGGCTGCAGGATCCCAGAGGACCTCATCATACTAGAAGAAAAGATGTGGGAGAACATAGGCGCTGAGTACTGCGAGCCCCTGAAGCGAGAGGCGAACAGGCTCGCCGGGAAAACGTACTCAGAACACACTGGAAAGAAGGCGGAGTTCGTCTACCCGGACATTTCCTTCGTGCTCGACTACGTTAACAACAACGTGGAAATGACTGTGCACAGCCTTTACGTTTACGGGAGGTACCAGAAGCTCGTGAGGGGTATCCCTCAGACAAGGTGGCCGTGCAGGGAGTGCGGCGGCACCGGAAAGTACGTGGACGCGTTCGGTCAGGAGAAGCCCTGCCCCAAGTGCAAGGGGCTTGGGAAAATGTACCCTGAATCAGTGGAGGAACTGATAGGGGAGAAGATGAAGGAGTACTTCCAGGCCGAGGACGCGGTGCTCCACGGTTCAGGGAGAGAGGATATTGACGCGAGGATGCTGGGTAACGGAAGGCCTTTCGTGATGGAGCTCGTGAAGCCCAGGAAAAGAAGCTTTGATCCCGCGGAACTCGAGCGGCTCATAAATTCTGACAAGGTCAGGGTGACTGGCCTGAGAAAGTCGAGCAAGCAGGAGCTCGTGCAGCTCAAGGCAGCAGAGTACAGAAAGAAGTATCTCGCGGTGATAGAATTCTCAGAACCCGTGTTCTGGGAAGAGCTCCATAGGATAGAAAAAGCGTTCGACGGCAAGGTGATCAAGCAGAGAACTCCCCTGCGGGTGGCGCACAGGCGGCCTGACAAGATAAGAAAGAGAAAGGTTTTCCAGGTCAGGTTCACCGGGCTCGAGGGGAACACCGCTACCGCGGAGATTCTGACGGCCTCGGGAACGTACGTTAAAGAACTTGTGTCAGGAGACCAGGGCCGGACTGTCCCTTCCTTCTCCTCGGTGATCGGGAAAGAGTGCAGGGTGAAGGAACTGGACGTGCTAGAGGTGATTGACGAGAATGCTTGACAAGCTCGCGATAGGAGTAGCCCTCGCGGGCACCGGCATCACGGCATGGCAGGACTACAGGACAGGGTACTTGTCCGACAAGATAACCGTGCCAATGATCGGCGCAGGAGTCCTGCTCGCTCCCTTCATTTTCCCTGACCCAGTGCTGGCGTACGTTACCGCTCTAGGAGTCTTCCTGCTGGGCTTTGCCGGGTACGCCTTCGGACAGATCGGCGGCGGGGACGTTCTCCTGTTCACGGCCCTTGCGCTGCTCGTGCCAGGTTCTCTGGCCAACGCGCCCTCGCCCCCATACCCTCCAGTGGTTTCAGTCTTCCTGATCGCAGGCCTCATAGGCCCCCTGTTCTTCACTCCCCTGAAAACACACTATCGCCTGTACAAGAAAAGAAACGAGATCAAGGACTACTGGAAGAAGCTGGCCAAGGGTATCCTGCTCGGGTCCATGACCTTCCCCCTGTTCGTGCTATACAGTCAAGTTTCCCCGAGGATATGGCTCCTGGCACCTTTTTTCGTCCTAGGGTTCTCAATATCCTTTTTCAAGCTTGACGTGCTCAGGCTGTTCTGCCTCAAGGCCAAGAGGGTCAGCGAGGTTGACGAGGAGGAGATAATAGCGACAGAGTTCATCCCCGAGCACGTGAGGAAAAAGCTTGGCATAAAACGGAGGACGCTGATAGGCAAGGAGCTCGAGAGAATGAAAGAAAAGGCCTCGGAAGAGGGAGTGGAAGAAATTCCGGTGTACGAGAACGTTCCAGTGTTCGTGCCGTCAATACTCGCGGCCCTTGTTCTGTACCTTGTTTTCGGGGACGTGTTCTTCCTGGCAGTATCCCCTGTCTAGTCCCTTCACGTGATGGCCACCGCCACTGTTACCGGGACCAGCATGACAGGAAGGTACCTGAGGTTCTCCCTGACTATCCTCCCGGCCCCAAGAATCCAGAGTATGAGCAGGCTGGCGGCCGCGCTGGTGGTGCTGGCCACGGTCACAGCAACAAGCGCGGTGTCCTCGGGAATTCCCGCGGACAGGACTGAGACCGTTGCCGCGGCCCCGTTGCCCAGTCCTCCGAGCGCGGACGCTATGAGCACTCCTCCGCTAGTGTACTTCAGCAGGGACAAGAGGGTCAGCACAACGAATATCATGACACCTATCTTCACAGCCTCTTTCACGTTGAAAGGAGAGTTCACCTTAACGCTCAGCCGCTTCTTTTTCTTGGGCAATGACGCCTTGTACACTGCCCAGAAGCATGCTCCGGATACAAGGATTACTACAACGCTTTTCGGGAGCAGGCTGGGCATGAAAAAGCTGGCGAGAAGCAGGTTCCTGGCAAAGGGCCCGAACAAGAGCAGGTGAAACAAGGCCCTCAGTAGCGGGAGGTTGCGCTTGTCCTGGGAGTATAGTTCTCCCAGCATCGCCGCCCCGGGAGTCGAGTCCGTCAAGAGCACGACCAGGGGAAGCTCCTTCTGGGCTGACATGAACCTCGCTCCAGCGTACGCCGCGAAGTTTAGTCCCGCTAGGATTATCACCAGCGCCCACAACGACTTCAGGCTTATCACGAGCCCGTAGAACACAACGTGCTCCGGCATCAGCGGGTACACGAGGCCGAGGATTATCATCAGCTCGATGAAGTCCTGCACCTCTGCCTCGGTCAAGTGCTCAACGAACCTGTGCACCTTCCTGCCCAGGTAGAGTATGGTGGTTATTATCACGGACAGGTAAACGGCCTCCCGCACGAAGCCTTTTCCCGCGATCACTCCTATAAGGAAAACGAGTATTACCGAAAGGCTTGTGGTGAACCCTATCCTGGGCTTCCTGGTCCGGTAGAGGTACAGGAGGAGCGCGAAAGCGCACGAGGCCCCAAAGCCTATGTCCAACAGGAGAGGGTTTTCCGGGAACGAGGAGGACACGTACCCTAAGAGGCTCATGAGAGAGAACGTTCTCATGCCCACCCTGTGCTGTTTCTTGGTATGCTCTCTCTCAAGGCCTATCAGGGCTCCCGCGAGCAGGCTTACCAGGATTCCTTCCAGGGAAAACATTCAACCACGCATGGCCTTTATTATGCTTTTCACGGTCTTCTCAGGGTCCTTGGATTTCTCGACAGCGGTCCCAGTGACGATGAAGCTCGCTCCCGCCTTTACCTTCCTTCCAGCCTCTTCAGGAGTTGTTATCCCGCCGCCGACGATCACGGGTATGTCAACTATCCTGCTCACGAACCTTATCATCTCCTCGGGCACGCTCTGCCTCGCCCCACTTCCTCCTTCCAGGTACACTAGTTTCATTCCAAGGTACTGTGCGGCCAGCGCGAACGCGGCGGCTATCTTAGGCTTTTCCCTGGGAATGGGGTTGACGTCCCCGTAGAACTCCACAGAGGTCCTCTTGTCAGACTCTATGACAAGGTAAGACATTGGGATGGGTTCTATTCCCATCTGCTTGACCGTGAATGCCGCGAAGGTCTGGGCGAGGGAGAGCCAGTACCTTGACCTGGAGTTCATCAGGCTCATGAAGAATATGGCGTCAGCCTCAGGGGTCACGTCGTTGACGTTCCCGGGGAACAGGATAAGTGGAACGCTCGTCTCTTCTTTTATTCTCTTGGCGGTCTCGTCCATCTTGCTCCTGTCCCCTCCGGAGCCTCCCAGCATTATCGCGTCAGTCCCCCCTGCTTCTGCCCCGGCCGCTATCCCAGCAAGTTTTTCCGGGGGCCCGAAGTCAGGGTCTATCAGGGTCATGTGCCCGCAGCCCTTCTCCTGCAGCACGCTCATCAGGTAGTCGTAAACTTTTCCTTTACTCATCCTCTGATCACTCCCGTGTCCTTCAGTGCTTTTTCCGCGATCTTGCGGTTCAGGTTAACATGCTCTATTATCGTGTACCTCTCGGGCCTTATTTTTTTGGCCAGCAGCATTGCTTTTATCATCTTCTTGTCGCTTACTCCCAGTTCCTCTGCTGTGGTCGGGCAGCCGGCGATGCTAAGGGCGTTCTTTATCTTCCTCCAGTTCTCTCCCTGCAGGTACGACATTACTATTGCTCCAACTCCCACCTGCTCGCCGTGCAGGGCAGGGCTCCCGAGCCTGTCCAGAGCGTGAGACAGCTTGTGCTCTGACCCGCTCGCGGGCCTGCTGCTTCCCGCGATGCCCATCGCGGCGCCGCTGGATATCAGCGCCTCGATCAGTACTGCCAGGCCCTTTTCTGTCTTGTGCTTTATCTCCATCACGTTGTTCATGACCACCTTCGCTGTCATGAGCGAGAGGTATCCGGCGTAGTCTCCCATGTACTCTCCTTTTATTATGGCCCCAAGCTGCCAGTCCTTCACGGCAGAATACTTTCCTATCACGTCCCCGACTCCCGCGAGAACAAACCTTTTCGGGGACTTTCTTATAATGCTCAGGTCAACCAGCACCCCGACAGGAGGCCTGGTCATGACCGAGCCCACGCCGTTCTTTGTCTTCACTGACGCGACAGGAGACGCTATCCCGTCGTGAGCGCAGTTCGTGGGCACGCTCACAACATCCTTTTTCAGGTCCTTCGCAATTATCTTGGCGGTGTCTATCACGCTCCCTCCGCCCACCGCGAATATCCTGTCAGCCCTTGACTCCAGCACCATTTTTTTCAAGGCCCTCAGGCTCTGGCCCTCCTTCACTATCTGGTCGCATCCCAGTATTCCAGCCACCCTGTTCCCAGCAAGTTTTGCTGTCGTAGGCCCTGTCAGGACCACGGGGTTGCTGTCGTCAACGAACTCTTCTGCTTTGGCAAGGACTCCAGAGCCTATCAGCACCTTTTCGGGAAGTTCTATTCTTTTTATCATGATCTCACTCTCTCCCGCGGGTAATATAAAAGTGAGCCATGCCCGGCGATCAACGTTTTTTCCAGCCCGCTTATTTTCCGCTCACTCCAGGGGCCAGCACGTTCACGAGGTCAAGGGCCTGCAGCAGGTGCTCCTTGAACCCCGGCGGCCCGTGCCCGGGAAGGAACACGTCAACGTCAAGCGCGCACAGTTTCTCCAGGCTCTTCCTGAGGAGCCTCACGTTGCCCCCGGGCAGGTCAGTCCGGCCCACGCCCTCCTTGAACGCCACGTCCCCGCACACGAGCAGTTTCAGGTCAGGCTCGTACAAGCTTATGCCTCCCGGAGCATGCCCCGGAGTTTCTATTACCCTGAACCGCGTCTCCCCGAAGGAGAGCACATCCCCCTCCTTCAGGGGTACGACCCTGCGCTTGGCAAGCTTTACTCCGAAGAGTCCTGAGACAGTGTACTTCGGGTCACCAGCGTAAACGTAGTCCGCAGCGTCCCTTCCAGCGTAAACTCTTGCCCTCGGGAACATTGAGTTGCCCCCGCAGTGGTCGGCGTGGGGTTCTGTGTTCACCACCACCGAAACATCCTCGGGGCCAACGCCCCTCTTTTTCAGGACCCCGAGCAGGTAGTAGTTGTCCGGCAG
>JAJSAI010000009.1 GCA_024274695.1 archaeon
CAGGATGTTCCAGAGGGTACTCCTGGGATGGAGGTCGGAGCGCTCGTGGAAGGAGTCACCCCAGAAGACGTTCAGCTGAAGGAATACTCCTTTGAGTAATCATTTTTTCTTTTCGCGCACCGTTTGAGGAGGGCGCATGACTCATGAGGCTACTGCTGGTGCACGCGGACTACATAAACTTCAAGGCCAAGGAAAAAGCCCTGAAAGCGGCTGAGGAGATCAAGGAAAAAGAACAGAGGGTAGAAGAGTGTCTCGTGGTTTTCACGGCTGCCGAGAAAACGGACGAGGGCAAGGAGGATGTCGTGGCGCACAGGGCCGCGGGCCAGATAGCTTCTGATGCTGAAAAAGTGAAAGCAGAAAAGATAGTAGTGTACCCCTTCGTGCACCTGACCGACGGTCCTGCAAAACCCGAGAGCGCCAGGAAGGCCCTGGACCTGCTCGTGAAAGAACTGCAAAAGAAGGAGGGGTTGCAGGTCTGGAAGGCGCCGTTCGGGTACTACAAGGAGTTTGAGCTAAAGTGCAAGGGACACCCTCTGGCAGAACTCAGCAGGAGAATAACTGCTGAGGCAGGAAAAGAGGAGGTCAGTGAGGCCCTGAAGGCAGAAGAGAAAGCCAAGTCATACTGGTACGTTCTGGACCAAGAAGGTGTCCTGCACGAGATAAGCCTGAAGGACGAGGAGATAACGGGATACGATTTTTCCAAGTACCCTAACCTTGAAAAGTTCGCGAGGTACGAGATGAAGAAAGTGAGGGCAGTAAAGCAAGAGCCGCCTCACGTCAGGTTCATGAGGGAACTGGAGCTCGCGGACTACGAGCCCGGAAGCGATCCTGGGAACATGAGGTACTATCCCAAGGGAAGGCTAATAAAATCCCTGCTGGAGTACTACGTCACCAAAAGAGTAATAGACTACGGCGGCGTGGAAATAGAAACACCAATAATGTACGACTTCGAGCACCCGACCCTCAAGAAGTACTTGAACAGGTTCCCCGCCAGGCAGTACATAGTCTACTCTCCTAACAAGAAACTGTTCCTAAGGTTCGCAGCCTGCTTCGGGCAGTTCCTGACCGCCCACGACGCGGTCATCTCCTACCGGAACCTGCCCCTGAGACTGTACGAGCTCGCCAGGTACGCGTTCAGAGCAGAGCAGAGGGGAGAGCTCACAGGGCTCAGGAGGCTCAGAGCGTTCACGATGCCGGACTGCCACGCGCTCTGCGCTGACATACCCCAGGCAAAAGAGGAGATGATGGTCAGGTTCAAGTTCCAGAAGCAGCTGCAGACTGAAATAGGGTTCAAGATTCCTGAGGACTTCGAGCTTGCCATCAGGGTGACCAAGGACTTCTGGAACGAGAACAAGGACTTCGTGGTATCCCTCGTGAAGGAATGGGGCAAGCCGGCCCTCGTGGAAATGTGGGACAAGAGGTTCTTCTACTTCGTGCTCAAGTACGAGTGGAACTTCGTGGACGCCCTCGGCAAGGCCAGCGCGCTCAACACTGACCAGATAGACGTGGAGAACGGGGAAAGGTACGACATAAGGTACACTGACAAGGACGGGTCCCAAAAGCATCCTGTCATACTGCACATGAGCCCGAGCGGGGCGATAGAAAGAGTGATGTACGCAATGCTCGAGAAAGCATACTACGACCAGCAGGCTGGGAAGAAGCCCATGCTCCCACTATGGCTCTCTCCAACCCAGGTCAGGATAATCCCAGTGTCAGAAAAACAGCTGGAGTACGCAAAGAGCCTGCTCCACGAGTTCGAGGGAGTGAGAGCAGACCTTGACGACACTGACGAGACCCTCGGTAAGAAAATCAGAAAAGCGGAGAAAGAATGGGTCCCGTACATTGCTGTGGTAGGAGAAAAGGAAGTGGAGTCAGGAACTCTTTCAGTCAGGATCAGGGAAACAGGCGAGCAGAAGCAGATGACTGCGCAAGAGCTGGCTGAACTGGTGCGGGAGAAGACAAAGGGCATGCCCTTCAAGAAGCTGTCTCTTCCAGTGTTCCTGAGCAAGAGGCCCGTGTTCGTGGGCTAAACCTTTTAAATACTCTCTCTTCTTTATACTCTGTTGAGTAGCATGGGGTACCTTGACGAGCTTCTCAAGGAATCAGCAAAGGCAGTAGAAGAGGAAGAGAAGACGGAAGAGGTCAAAAAAGAAGAGGAGAAAAAGGAAGAGGTAAAAAGGGTCATAGAAGAAGCGGCTGCGGAAGAAAAGGCAGAAATAGAATACCTCGGGACCAAAACGCTCGTCGCGTCCTACGGTAACGTGAAAATATACAAGGTGGAAGGAGAACCCCTGCTCGTTTACACGATCCCAGTCATAAAACCCAAGGGCCCCGAAAAAATTCTCGTTAACACCATAAAAGAAGCGGCAACCCGGATAATCACTGTTTCTCCCGAGGAAATCAGGGATCCTGAAAGAAGACGCAGGTTCTACTTCGAGAAAGTAAAAGAAATAATAGAGGGGAGTCCTGAGCTAGGGGTCCCGAAGACGAGGGTGGACTTCTACGCTGACATGGTAGTAAGAGAAATGATCGGCTACGGAATACTAGACCCGCTCGTGCAGGACGACAAGCTTGAAGACATAATGGTAATAGGTCCGGAAAAACCAGTTTACGTTGCGCACAGAGAATACGATATGATGAAAACCAATGTAATGTTCGCCAACGACGATGAGATAAAGAACATAATAGACAGGATAGCCAGGCAGGTTAACAGGAGGGTTGACCTGCAGACTCCCCTGCTGGACGCAAGGCTTCCTGACGGGAGCAGGGTGAACGCCACAATAAAACCAATATCCGTGGACGGCAACACCCTGACCATAAGAAAGTTCAGGGAAGACCCGTACACTGTTATAGACCTGCTCAAGTTCGGGACGTTCACCCTTGACCTGGCCGCGTTCCTATGGCTGGCAGTGGATGGCCTGGGGGCCAAGCCCGCAAACATAATCATTTCCGGAGGAACAGGCTCTGGGAAAACAACAACACTGAACGTGCTCTCCTCATTCATCCCTCCGTCCGAGAGGGTTATAACCATAGAAGACACGGCGGAGCTCAAGCTGCCTCTAGAGCACTGGGTAAGGATGGAGACAAGGCCTCCGTCCATAGAAGGGAAGGGAGAAGTGAGCATGGAAGTCCTTGTTAAGAACTCGCTCAGGATGAGGCCCGACAGGATAATAGTAGGAGAAATAAGGTACAAGGAAGCCCAGACCCTGTTCACCGCGATCAACACAGGGCACGACGGGAGCGCGGGAACAGTTCACGCTAACTCGGCTCACGAGACCGTGATAAGGGTAACCTCCCCGCCCATGAACGTTCCCGAAATAATGCTGGAAGGGCTTGACCTGATAGTCGTGCAGCAGAGGATCCACGATCGGAGGAAAGGGGTCATAAGAAGGGTTACAGAAGTGGCAGAAGTTACAGGGGTCATGGGAGGAAAACCGCAGATACAAGTAATATTCGAGAGAGACCCTGCCCTGGACACCATAAAAGCCACAGGCATTCCGAGCAAGTACGTACAAAAGCTCATGAGGTTCACCGGGCTCTCAAAAGCGGACATAGCGACCGAGATAGACAAGAGAAAGGAACTGCTCAAGTCACTTCTGGACAGGGGAATAAGAAAACAGGAAGACGTGGTAAGAGAGCTCAGGAAGATCACGTCCCTAGAGTGAAAAAGGTGCTATAATGGCTGACGTTGACGAACTGAAAAAACTCCTTGGCATGAGAAAAGAGCCGGAGAAAAAAGAAGAAAAAAAGCCAGAGCCCAAGCTAACCACGCCAGAGGAATCTCCTCCGGCCACAGGAGAAGAAATAGACGTTGAAGCCCTTTCTAAAATAGTTCAGAGGATGAGGGCCAAGTATGCTCCCAGGGAAGAAAAGAAGGGAGAGGAAATAAAAAGAATAATAGAAGCGGCCCCAGCAGTGGAGATCGCCAGGGGCAGGCCCGAGGAACTCAGCCTTGCTCCGGAAAAAGGAGTGCGGACAGTAGGAAAGGTCTACAGATCCCTGAGCCCCGTGATAAACGTTTTCCTGAAACCTTTCTCCAAGACAATGGGAGAAAGCCTGGGCAAAGACCTGGTGGCGTCAGGAAGCAGGTACACTGCAGAACAGTGGCTCGCGCTCTCTCTCACCTCAGCCTTCATGGTCTTCATAGTGATGGTCCTGCTGGCCATGGGCATGATAGCAGGCAATGTCCTAAGCCCTGCCCTGAGCGTGCTGTTGGTAATAGGCGCGCCAGTACTCGTCTTCTTCATACTCCTCATGATTCCTGGAATGAAGGCAAGGTCAATCGCGGCCCAGATAGAAAAAGACCTTCCTTTCGCGCTCAGGCACATGAGCATAGAAATCAGGGCAGGAGTCGGAATATACAAGAGCATGGAATCAATCTCAAAATCGGACTACGGCATGCTCTCACAGGGCTTCAGGAACGTGCTCCTGCAAATAGAAAAAGGAGTGCCAACAGAAGAAGCCCTCACCAAGTGGGCTGCGAGCACTAGGTCAGAGGCTCTTAAGAGGGTGGTGGCCCACATAGTCAGGGCCATCAGAACAGGAGGGAACCTGTCGGAAGTGATGATAACAATAGCAGATGACGTGGCCTTCGAGAAGAGGATGAAAATCGCAGACTTCGCCGAGAAACTGAACCTCATAGGACTGTTCCTGATGATGGGTGCGATAGTAATGCCCGTGCTCATAGGGATACTAACAGCAATAGGAAGCAGCCCGAGCATAAGCAGTCAGGTGGCGATGTTCAGCGTGTTCACCCCAGAAATGCTCTCGCTGTTCTACTTCCTGATAGCCCCCGCGTTCATCCTAATGTTCCTGTTCTTCATAAAATCCACAGACCCCGGAACGTGATGCTCATGAACTTCATACGAAAGTACACCGAGACCCTCGAATACATAGGATGGAAAGCGAAAGCGCCAGTGATAATAGGAGGAGGGATTGCAGGAGCAGTAGCAGCAGTAATCCTCCTGGGCCTAACGTACGACATAGTCCTCGGGTTCCTGATTGCGCTCACCCTGCTTGACATCTCCTTCGGGCTCCCGTTCTTCCTCGCGGACAAAAAACTCACGGAAATGGAGAGACGGCTTCCGGACGTGCTCGGGCACATGAGTACCACCCTCAAGACAGGCGGGACAATAGAAATGGCCTTGAAGGAAGTCAGCAGGATGGACTACGGGCCCATAACCCCTGGAATGAGGCTGATGCTCAAGAACATAAGAGAAGGGGTAACATTTGAAGAGGCCTTCAGGAGGTTCGCCGAGAACAGCAGGTCAGACCTGATCAAAAAAGCAGCCACCATAATCATCTCCGCCAGGAGGAGCGGAGGAGCACTGACCGAGACCCTGAACGCCATGTCCCAGGACATCCGGGCCATGGAAAGACTGAACAGGGAAAGAAAGACCAAGACATTCATGCAGTTCTTGTTCCTGATAACCGCAGGGGTCCTGGTGGCGCCCCTCGTGTTCGGGATCGTGCACTCAGTGCTCATGATCCTAATACAGTCCTCAGGAGGCGGGGCCGCGGGTGTTGCCGTGACCCCAAGCAAGGGCCTCGCGTCCACGTACAACTTCCTGTTCAAGACCTACATCATAATAGAATCATCCCTCACGATGATGGGGGCAGTTCTCATAAGGGAGGGTAAGATAAGCAGGAGCGTATTATACGTTCCCCTCGCGGCAATGGCAGCGTACATAATATACACTGTGGTGGCCGCGGGGTTCATGAGCTTCATAGCCGGAGGAGGCATGATGGGAGGATTTTAAAATGGACAATAAAGCCCAAGCTTCTCTGGAGTACCTGATACTCGTGGCTGTGATAATCGCTATCGCCGCACTGGTGGCCTTCATGGTGAAAAGCACGGCAGGAGGCCAGGGAAAGGCGCTCGCAGAAGAAACCGGGACGAGCCCGTGAACAGAAATATATATAAATGATGTTAACCCTTTGTAAAACAACCGAGAGGTGGTGAAAAAATGATTGGAAAGAGTAGGAAAGGACAAGGAGCCTTGGAGTACCTCATCATAATCGCGGGAGTCCTCGCGATAGCCGCTATCGTGGTATACTTCTTGTCAGGAGCAACAAACCCGCGGCAGACAGCGTTTTCAGCTTGTAGGAACGCTGCAGCCCAGTGCAGGCAGGCAAAGTTCTCTGACCCGACTTACGACTGCTACCCGGACTGTGTGAAAGCCTGCGCAGACCCGACAACGGGGCAGGATCTGCTGGATGGCACGCAGCTCGCGGGAGTCAGTGTTGACGATCTCAGGGACTGTGACACTTCAGGTTACACGAGCGCTTACTGTGCCTGCGTGAATGGGGACCTGTCCTACATCAGCAGCTCGAACGTACAATAAAACCACTTAAAAAGAATAAAGAGGGTGCATGAACGTGATCACGCGCAAAAAAGGACAAGGGGCCCTTGAGTACCTGATAATAATCGCTGGAGTGCTGGTGATATCAGCGCTCGTGGTATACTTCATAACAGTGTCCGGGGGCACAGGAGCAAAAAGGAACGTTGAAGCAGCGTGCCAGAACGCAGCCAGCCAGTGCGCTCTCAAGCTCCAGATGAAGCCGGACTTTGACTGCACTCAAATGTGCACGGACGCCTGTGTGGACCCCAGGACCGGGCAGGACATAATGGCAGACAAGCCCGCAGGCCAGCAGGCCGTTGACCTGTGCAAACAAGGCAAGTACGCTGACATCACGTACACGTACACGCCAGGAGCGCAGACAACACAACAGAGCCAGCAGACTCAGAGCTGAGAAAACCCTGATCCACTAGCGCCACCTCTCTTTTTAACCTCCTTTTTCTAAATTCTTCTGCATGATCAGCTTGGAGCACGCGCGGCTCTTGACCGCGCTCGCGCTCTTCGGTATAGCGAGCGCACAAGACCTCAGGACCAGGGAAGTCCCAGACTGGATTCCGCTCCTGCTCGCAGTTTCAGGGCTCGCGCTCGCAGGGGCTGAAGCGCTCGCAGTGCAGAGCATTCTGCCAGTCCTGTTAAGCGCGGGAATGCTCGTGCTTTGCTTCGCGTTCGCCTACGTGTTGTACAGGCTGGGCGCGTGGGCAGGCGGAGACGTGAAACTGTTCACGGGCCTGGGCGCAGTGCTACCCTCTTACTCTGGCATGCTGTTCTTTCCTTTCCTCGCGCTTGCCGCGAGCGCGCTCGCGGTATTCCCTTTCCTTGTTTTGTACGTGCTCGCAGGGTTCAGGAAACCGAGCGTGAGGAGAGAGTTCCTGAAAGAACTGAAAAAGGTTCCTGTCAGGTCCTGGCTCTCGGGATTCATCCTGTTCGCGGGAATAACCCTCTCAGAGTGGGCGGGCGTCCCCTACGCTTCTCTTGTGCTCGTGCCGGCAATGTACTACACGAGAAGACTTAACCTGTTCACGGTCCCGGCCGTATTCTCCTACTCATTCTATCTTGATCCCTTCAGGACGCTGTCCATGCTCTCCTATTCTGTCCTGGTTTCCGCGGCATTCATTCTAGGAACTGTTTCTTTCCGGACCGCCAGGAAAACCGTGCTCAGGAGAAGAATTCCCGCGCGGGAAGCGCGGGAAGGAATGATTCCCGCAAAAGACTACTGGCTCCTGCCTGACGGCAGGATCATTACAACAGAGCCCAGCTTGTTCGGTCCCAGGAAACAGGTTGGCAGGCTGCTTGCTGACTCCAGGAGCGCGGCAGGCCTCACCCCCGAACAAGCCGAAGAGATCAGGAGGCTTGCAGGGCAAGGAAAGATCAAATGGTTTGAGGAAAAGCTCAGCATCCCGTTCGTGCCCGTGTTCGCTCTCGGGATACTGCTGGCAGCACTGTTTCCAGCGGTTTTCAGCATATTGAAAGCTATTTAAAATTAGGCTGTGTTATTATACTGGATGGCTGTCAAAAAAAGAAAGAAAGCTAAAAAGATCCCGATAAAAATTCCTATCGGGATGAGAGGAGACAGGTTTTCTTTACGCGGAAAGAGCATTCCTGCAGAAGAGGAAACAGTTCTCTCAAAAACAGTTAAAGAGGCGAAGGAGGCCATCAAAAGGTGGGAGAGAGCAGAGCGGCTGACCGCGGAAAAAGAAAGGCAGATGAGAACTCCAAAGCTTACTCCCATAACCAAAACAAAGCTCGAGAACATACAGAGGATAAAAAGGATTATAATAAAAGGCACGGGCCTTGCGGCCTTGAAAGGAACTTCTTCTAAAGAAAAAGAGCTGCTCAGGTCACGGATAGACACCCTCAACAGAGTTCACGACTTTCTCAAGACCGCGAGCGTGAAAGAAATAGCAGACTCGCTGGCCAGCAGGAAACAGTTCTCTCACATGATAAACAAGGAAGTGTCAGAAGAAGAGTTCGCTGTGATAAAAAAATCAATAGCGCTCGCTAAAGACAAGGATGCTCTCCTCAGGGGGCTCAGGGCAACAAGAGGAGAACTTGAAAGAATGTTGCGCGCGTCCCCTGAAAAGATTCCGGCGCCTGCAAAGGGTATTGAAAGAGGAGAACTCGCCGCTGCAGAAGCGTTCAGCGTGCCCGCAGGCCTTCTGTACACGAGTATCGTGTCAGATCCCAAGTTGACTGCCAAGTTCATAAAAGAAATGAGAAAAGCAGAAAAGACTCTTTCCAAGGGCAGGATCCCCTCCTTCTTGAGGGATCCCGCGTCCTTCAAGAAAAAGTTCGGGGTGACACCAACACAAGACGAGCTGGAGGCACTCACTAACATTGCTCGCGCCGGAAAAGTGAGCGCGCTTGAAGAGGGGCTTTCCAGAATAAGTGTAGAGAAACCGTTCGAGGAAGTTGGAGAATCAAAAAGAAGACTAGACCTTTTCATGAGGGAAATGGAAAGAGCAAAGGCACAGATAGACTCCGGAGAAGTGCCAGAGTTCCTGAAATCCCCTGAAGCGTTCCAGAAAAGGTTCGGGGTAAAACCCTCCAAGCAAGCCCTTGGGGAAATAAGAAGAATGATCAAAGAGGGGCAGGCTGACCTACTGTTTGAAGGAATAAGGAGGGCGAGGCAAGCGCAGGGCAGGCTGCTCCAAGGAGACCTTAAGAGAATAAGGGACGCAAAAGCAGAGGTTAGAAGAGTATCTGGAATCAAGCTCTCTCTAGGAGTCAAGCGGCTGGAGGCATTCAGGGATTTCAATCAAAAGCTCCTGGAGCTAATGGAAAAGAATAAAGAGAAGATAATCAGGGGCGAGCTGCCAGAAGAACTGACCAACGCGAAGAAGTTCAAGAAGTACTTCGGACTCACTCCAGAAGAAGCCGAGGAAATAAGCAAGAGGATAGAAAAAGGAGCCTTGATAGGTGGCGCGGCGGGAACCGCCACAGGCACAGCCCTTGTTCTCTCCCAGGCAGCCCTATTCTCTCCAATACCTCTCGTTATCCCTGTAACATCTTACGCAATAACCGGTTTTGGTTTGGGGGGATTGGCAGGAAAAGCAGGGGAAGAGGGAGTGTATAAGGCAAGGCAACTGAAGACCAAGAAAACCGTGAAGGGAGTTAGGACGGAAAAGGATTATAACCTTTTTATTCGCGCGCTTCGTGCAAACATACGTGAAATAGACAAGAAGATAGAAGAGGCGTATAAGAAAAGCGGAGGTCGGAAGAAGTGAGGGTCAAGCTCTTCATGCTGCTCCTGTTGTCTGTCACCATATCTCTCGCGATAACATCTGACATAAAAGGGTTTGATGTTAAACGCAACGGGGAAAGCCTTCCTGCGGGAGCGTGTGTCAAAGGAGGAGAAGTTCTGACAGTCAGTAATACTGGCTTGGGCGTTAAAGACGTTCCCACCGGGGCCATGGTGAGCTCTAAGGGATGCGTGGCGGACCTTCCGGGAACAGGGGTATGCTTCTCCTGTGGAGGAGTAAAGCTCACGAGCACAGAAGGATGGACCAAGACCCTAAAATACTCCTACCAGTCCTGCCCGTACGAGGGAAAAACATGCTATATCTCCAGAGAAGACGAGTTCATCGTCCCGTCAGGAGAAAGCCACTACGGGGAAGAGTTCACGGTAGGACTGTACGCTGGAGCAGCGTACGCACAGTGGTTCGGCGTAGAAACATTCCTGTTTTGTGCTAACAAGGACACTAAAACAAGGTCTTTCCTGATAGGGGAGTGCTCTTCAGACTCTGACTGCCCAAACGGGTTCTGCGGTTCTGACTGCATGTGCCACTCGCTGGAGGAAGAAGGCTGGACCCATCCAAACCACAACTCTTACGGGGACGGCAACATCAGGCGAACTTCCGCTTGGGGGCAAGTGAAAGAATTCTCTGAAGAAAATCCCTTTGACAGTAATAACGTGAACAGGCTCTGGGAAGCCCAGTTAAGCGGGTCGCCTAAAGGAGCTGCCAGGTGGGCTGCACCAATATCATTCGTTGAACCGGACTCTGACAAGAACCTTGTGGCAGTATACGAAGGGTATGATAGCACTTCTGTGAGCAGGTCAGGGGGATGTACTAACTTTTTGGGGAGGTATCTTCTAACAAAAGTAGAAAAGTTCTCCGCAATTCACAAGATAGCAATATTTGACGGTAGTACCGGTAAAAAAATAAACGAGATAAACTTGGTCCCTTATGTTGACACGGTCAGCAGGGGGGGACTATTTAATTCACTCGCCGCATGCCAGCAGGCTTACAATGATCCTCTGGTGCCCTCATCCAGTTTCGTAAACGAGAGAGACTCTCCCGCGTTAGAGTACATGGCCTTTGTTCCGGCTTCAGAGAGTCAGACCCTCGTGTTCTTGTACAGGTATAAGGACTATAGCACCACTGCCAATGCATACAAAAAACTCGCGTACGTTGAAAAGCCCTGGGACAGTTCCTCGTCTGTTAGCATGGTCACCAAAATAGACCAGACTAACTGCGGTGACGGGATCGTTGACCTGGATGATGACAAGCATTACGTGCTCGCCGTCACGCCAATGAAAATGGGTTTGTACACTGATCTCTTCGTGACGTACCTTGACGACGGGAAGATTAGGGGCGCGAATGTCAGGCTGTCTGGTGATACCCTCAGAGTGTACCAGTCAAAGGACGGCTGCAGGAGAAAATCATACGATTTGGGTAATGCGAAGCAGGGCCTGCTTTCAGCAGGAACCCTGCAGAACGTGGAGTTCACAGGATCTCCCGGGACTATTGAGATGGGTTCATTTTCTCTCATACAGTCTGGGGGAACTCCTGTTACTTACACTGGGGCGTGGAGGGGTATTTCAGCGTATATCACTGCCGATTGGGATGAGAGGACAATGCTTCTCTCAAACCCATACTATGCTTCATCGTCTGCAGACAGCGGTGGGTTCGTGTACGATATAGCCGGGTACGCGAGGAACAAGTTCTACGTGCGCAGGGTTCACGCGACCACAACATCAGGAGACGTTTCCGGCGACGTGGAGCTTTTGGGCGAGTACTCCCTGGCCGATTACGACGGTCACTCTAGCATGGCCAAGTTCCTGTTAAAAGACAATCCCGACCACTACTTCATGGCGGTGGTCAAGCCAGGAGGGCAGGGGATAATGTTCGTCTCCGTGCCCAAGACCAGCTGCGATCCTTCAAAGGACAGCCTCTGCAGTTACAAGTCCTGTGGTCAGGGAACGTGCAAGTGGGAGTACAGTCTGCCCTTCACAGCAGCCGGACTGGCTGCCTCAGCGGATCTTGACGGGGACGGGAACGATGAGATCATCCTCGCCGGAGAGGACGAAAGGATACACTTCCTAAGGTGGACCAAAAGCGGAGGGTTCAGTGTTCTCGGAGAATCCAAGCCACTTGGAGGAGAGATCACGGGAATAGCAGTTGACGATGTTGACCGGGACGGGTTCCTTGACATTCTGGCCTCAGTGGACACGACGGTTTCCGGGAAGCTTGTCGTGTTATCCTGGCTTCCCCCCTGCAAGGTGAGCTTCACCGTGGACAACATGGTGTGCGCTGAGGACGGTGCCACTGCATTATACTCCTTTAGTGTCCTGTTCCCGAGAGCAGGTATGCAGGGCAATGCAAGGGTGTACCACACGTACTGGGGTACCCGGAAGGACTACACAGACTATCCTGAGCCCGTGGGCTCGGGAGCGTACGGTTACTCTCACACTTTCAGCACGAGCGCAGGGGATATAGACCTGTCCACGCGGGCGGGGAAGGTAAGCTGGAGTGCTGTGGAGATAACCCCCGTGTATCACGGTGTGACTCTTCCTGACAGCGCTTGCCTTGACAAGGACCTTATGTACATCCTGGGAGGAAAGATATCCCCTGAACTGCCCGCAGGAGTCACAAGACCAGGTGACGTGAGTTTCACGGTAGAACAGCAAGGAGAGATCCTGAACCAGCCGAAGGCAGGGACCAAGATCCCCGCGGACGTGACCTTTATCGCAGACAACATTAAGGAGTACACTCACTGCAAGGTCTCGGAAGGTTATGATGGGTTCGGGCCCGGCAGCGAGATCGCGCTGGACATGAACGGTGACGGTGTCTACGAGTCCTGGAAGTTTGACTCAGACGTGAGCGATACGATCAAGTACGAGAACGTACGGGGCGCGTCCTGCGTTCCTCTTGGGGACACTTCATGGAGGGCCTGCGAGCCCACGTCTTACGGGGAGGGTAAAGCGTTGTCAGAAGGTTGGATAGTGGTGCAGGACCCGGGGCATACTCTGAAGTACGTCCTAGGAGGCTCCTGCGGCACGACCACTGACCAAAAACTGTTAGAACCTGGTACGTACCCCGGAGCGTTCAAGGCATCGTACACCACGCCTGGGAAGACTTTCGAGCCGCGGGCTGTTTTCAAGTTCCACGATCTTGAGGATACGAAAGAAGACGGGTCCCAGGTGACCCGCAAGGGGCCGGCCTGCACCGCGAGAACAACGGTCAGTACCGCGAGCGCGCCAGAGTGCTCGGTCAGCATAACCCCTTCATCAGACTACCTGTGCTACGGTCAGCCAGCAGAGTTCACTGTCTCGTATGATGACGAATTAGGCTCTCCGGGAGAAGTCACCGTGGACTTCGGAGGAGGAAACAAGAAGACAGTCACTGTGAACAGCGGGGACACTGTTCTCGTGTCAAACCAGTACCCTGCCGAAGGAACATACTCTGTCAGGGCTGACGCGGTCGGGAAAGAATCAGGGGCAAGATGCTCTACAGAAGTTCAGTTCACGGTGAACGAGAGGAGAGAGGACGTGGAACCCTTCGTGCAACCGCGGGTAGTGTGCACCGCCAGTGTCCAGGAGCTCGTGCTAACCTGCACCGACCAGAAGGGAGCGCCAGTGCCCGCTGGCACGGTCACTGGCTGGAGCGTGACCGTGAACGGGGAGGACAAGTCCAGCGAGTGCAGTGCGGGGAGCAGCACGTGCACGATACCCCTGTCAGGGTTTGACACTCAGGACTTCGTGTACACTGCAGCGTGCCAGGTGAGCGGGACAGAATGCTACGTTTACGCTAAGACCAGCGCGAGCACTTCCGGGGACTTCAACTGTTCTCTCGCGGGACAGCCGGCAGAGGAAGAGGGGGCAGTAATCTCGGACGTGTCCTGCAGCCAGGTCTCTGACAAGGGCTACGAGGAACCCTTGGACTGCGTGGTAACCCGTTCAGGGAAAACAGTCAGCGGCGTCCAGTCAGTAGAGTCAGTAAACTGCCCTGGTGTTGAAAAAGACCACCAGGTGGTCTGTCATGTCAAGGTCAAGAGCACCGTCGGGGGCAGCATGAGCCTGGAAGCCAATTCAGGGACATTCCCCCTGAAGAGCCTCGGAACTAGTGGGTGCCCGCCGAATCAAATATGCAACGATCTTACGACCACTGTCCTGTTCCCCCAAGGGGGAGGGGAGGCCACAGCGGTCCTGAAGTTCCTCCCGAACAAGTACGGGGCCAAAGGGACCGTGAGCCTGTTCCTCTTGGACCAGAACGGCTTCCCAGAAGACTCCGCTTCAATAACAGTAAGCGTTGTGGAAGCGCCGGGCAAGTGCTCCGAGGACTGCAAGTACTGCGCCACGCAGACAGCGTGCCAGTCCAACCCGAACTGCGAGTGGACCGGAGCCGAGTGCAAGTACCGGCAGGTAGGTGGCCTGCCAGAATATCCTGAGATGGCGCTACTCGCGGTCGCAGGCTTCTTCGCCGTGATACTGCTTAAAAGGAAGTGAGCTATGATGGACAACAAAGCACAGGTTTCGCTTGAATACCTTACCATGGTTGCGATAGCACTCATGCTGGCCGCGATAGCAACCCTGCTAGCGGCCAGGCTGTTCAGCATAAAAGATGATGTTAAGAGCACTATAGAATTGTACCGCAACAAGACAATACAAATAGAGTGATCCCATGATGCTGACTTCAAGGAAAGGCCAGGCTTCCTTTGAGTACCTGCTCATAATCGTCGCGATACTGTCCCTGGTGACTATCTACACCCTCTCAGCGTCCCGGGTTGTAAAGGTGAGGCAGGGTGTGAACGAGACCCAGGAGCTGTACGCTAACTACTCCGGGGACATGCTCTCAAAACCCAACTGCAGGATCCTGTTCAGGAAGTGCGGTTCAGGATGGGGTCCGGGTACGAGTATTGCAACGGACTACGATCAGGACGGAGAACTAGAATCGTACGAGTACACCATGGACACGGGAGTGGTCAGAATAAGGCTGCTCGGCCGCACAAAAGAAGGGTATCCGATCTACTACGCTCAGGTTCCGTCAAAAGGAGGGCTTGTCCAAAGCGTTGACATAGGCTCTCTCTCAGGACAGATTATCACACTCCCCGGGGAAGAGACAGCCAAGCCAGGACTACCGCAGCAGGAGACCAGCTGGGTTACAGGAATAGCTGTTAACACCAACCCCACGGACCCTTCCGGCCAGTACCACTTTTACGAGCAAGGAGGATCCTGCCCGACTGACCCATTCCCCCTCTCTCAACCAGGAGTTGATGAAACGTGCGCGTGAAAAAAAGAAGAGGCCAGGCGGCAATAGAATACGTTGCGGTGCTCACCCTAATGCTCATACTACTGATAGCCCTGGGCATGGACCTAATGCAGTCAGCCATAGCCAGCACAGGCGGAGCTGATGCGGACGCGTTGTTAAAAAAGACTGCAAAGGATCTTGGGCTCGCGGTCTGGGAGGTTGAGAACCTGCAGACCTTCCGAAGAGTGCAGGTCACGGTCCCAGCAGACTGCGAGTACAGAGTGTACGAGAACGCGGTCTGGAGCTACTGCCAGGTGGATCCCAGCGACCCCAGCAGGATAGAGAAGAGGGTGCTCGCGGCATCCAAGAAAGTCAGCTTCGGCCCTGACCCGCCGAACACGGTAGGGGATATGGACCAGGGCACGACGAGCACGGGAGTGATAACTGTTGCACCAGCACAACCATGACCTGATGAGGAAGGGACAGGTCACGATAGACTTTCTCGTGACATTGACAGTGGTAATGATATTCTTTTTCTCGATAACCTTCCCGCTCATGCAGGACTCTCTCAAGAACGCGGGAGTAATGCAGTCTAGGGAGTTGATTAACGCGGACGCGCAGAAAATAAGGATAATCGTGAACAGCCTCGTGCAGTCGGGGGCAGGGGCCAAGAAAGTACTGGACCTCAGAGCACCTCCTGACTGCTACTACTACGTGAACGAGACGGTCCTAGAAGGAGGGTACGCTGCCTGGAAGCTTGAGGCACTATGCCCTGACCAGGGCCTGCACGAGATCCTCGGGTACCCTGCCTACGGGATAAAGTACGACTGCCCGTCCTGCAAAACCATTACAGTGGGAGGGGAGAACCACAAGGGGCTGAAAGGAGGAGAAAAGAGTGGGTTCGTCATCAAGCGAATATACTAGAAAAGGCCAGGCGTCCCTGGAAATACTCGTGATAATCGCGGCAGTCACGTTCATAGTCAGCGTGATAATGATAGACGCGATGACCGAAACCCACAAGACCCTGATACTTTCGGGGGTGAAGAACACCGCCAACTACGAGATAGGGATGATGATAGTCCAGAACGGAGCATGCGCTGGGACAAGGATCTCGCACCTGACAATGACAGAGGACACGATCACGGTAGGCCTTGAAGGCCCGTGCGCTCCAGAGCAAGAGGAAGAGCAAAACTTCCTGAACATTTTAGAACAGGGTGTGGAAACCAACTACTGTGGGGTCCCGGAAGAAGGGTACTCTCCCGATGGCGTGATCTCGTGCGGCGGGCAAGATTACGCTCTTGAATACTATTCCGGAGGATGACCATGAGAGTAAAAAAATGGTACGAGCAAAGGCACGGATCGGCCAAAGGCTATTACATAATGCTAATGGAAGCCAGCGTGCTCTCGTGCCTGCTCGTGTCAGCAGCCTCCAACTTCCTCCCAGGATTATACTCCCTGAACGTTCTGCCCGCGGCAGGGCTAGCGCTCTCCCTGTACCACTTCGGCAGAGAATACAAGAAAGAATTCCTTTCCCACGCGATCGTCTTCGCGGGCCTGTTCCTGTTCGCGTTGTACGCGCCCTGGCTGATGAAATCCCTGGCAGCAAGGCTCTCACGAGAACCCTTGTCAGCAGCAAGGGAAACAGCAGTAGGGGCAGTGGTTGTCCTTCTCGTGTTCGCAGTCCTCAGGACTGTTTTCAGGAAAAAAACAGTAGAAGGCAAGGTCATAATGGCTGACAAAGAAAACGCGGTCGTGAGAATAGACTACGACATCTTCGCTGGGATCAAGGCAGGAGAGTACGTTGTCAAGAACAATGGAGCCAGAAAAGGAGACACTGTAACCGTGGAGCTGGAAACGAGTTTTATTAAAGGAGTAAAACCCTCAAGAATAGTAATGAAACCTTCCCGGAGAAACAGAAGGGCGGGAAAGCGGAAGAAAGGGCTGGTAAGCATTGATGCGATAGCAGCCATAGTCCTGCTGCTCATGATCCTCGTGGCAGTCCAGAACTATGCCACGAGTATGAACAAGCAAGCGAAAGAATACGGGACCGCGATCCAGGCCAAGGCTGCTTCCATCGGAATGGGGTCCAGGATGAACGCGCTCAAGGCCCTCGGGCTCGGGCCAGCGGACTATTACAACGCAAGGTCAAAAGTTCCCGTGATAAGCGTGAGCCCCACGGAATACGAGGAAGCCAAGATCACTAAAAACAAGGGAGAAAACGACGTTCACACCCTGTTCGGAGAATACGAGTTCACGTACCCCGCCCCATTAGACTACTACTATTACAACGGGTGCATCGCGTCCAACCCCGCGGTCATGCAGTCCGCCTGCAAGACAAGCCTGCCCCAGTGCACTGTCAAGTTCAGGCACTGTTCCAGCAAGGGATACCTTGAACCGGGGAACACCTTTTCTATACGTGATAATGAACAGCAGGAACTTCTCACGTCCTATGTTCTGAAACCAAAGCAAGTGGAATATTCCGGTCATATCTTTGATTCCGTTGACACAATCACCCTAGATGAACTTAGAACATACTTTGATGATGCAGGGTTTGTCCCCCCGGACTTTTTCCCCTCAGATTACTACTCACAGGAGTACGCTAACCTCTACGCTCTTTGCCTAGACTCATTGGGAGGGCCTGGGAATACCCAGGGGATTGAGGTAGCTCACGTTTACAAGGGAAAGGAAGGCACTCCTTACGCTAACACGTACACGATATCCTGCGGTTATAATAATAGACAGGCTGGTCCTCTTACTGGAGGCACTCAGTACCTTTGTGGTGAAGACCCCAGAACATATAACGGGTACTGCTTCCCCTTGTACACGATCGGGGGAGACTGTGACATAAGGCCAGAACCGAACCTGAACTATTATCCTGAGAAAGAGGTATGCGAATGAAGCCCGCGCGCAGCAGAGGACAGGTGTTTACCCTGGACATGTTCATGGCAATCGTGGGGCTGGTGATAGTCCTGTCCTACGCGAGCGCATGGTACCAGCAGGCGTTCTCAGGAGCTGACAGGATAGAGCAAATGAAGATGGACCAGATCGCCCAGGACATCGCGCAGATCGCGGTCAAGGACACTCTCGCGTACCACGATGAGTACGGGAACAGGTACCCGAACCTGATCAAAGGAAGTTCTGAGGAAATAAAACAGAAAATGCAGGACACCATGATCCAGTTGCTCGGAGGAGAATACGCGGGAGGGATAATACTAATCGGAAAAAACACTTTCATCAGCTACGCTCACGTTCCTTCTCATCCCTGTGATCATGAAAAAGAGCTCGTGGGCATGGCCAAAAGGCCGGTGTACTACGATAGCGGCGCGGGAGCCGTGCCCGCGACCCTCTTCGTCACGGTCTGCCAGCTTCCGCCGGAAGAACAGCAGCCCGGGCTCAAC
>JAJSAI010000010.1 GCA_024274695.1 archaeon
ATGAATTTCAATCCTAACAAGGCACTATTGAAACATCAAGAAATAACTCTGACAATAACATGCGAAAAGTGATTTCAATCCTAACAAGGCACTATTGAAACACATGGCCAAGCTCGGCGCTAAGCTGGGAGTACTGATATTTCAATCCTAACAAGGCACTATTGAAACCTTAGGAGACATGCTAGTCCAGGCCCCCTGCCAAGGATTTCAATCCTAACAAGGCACTATTGAAACGAACGCTCTAACTTCACTTACAATCTTGACGTTGACCGCATTTCAATCCTAACAAGGCACTATTGAAACAAAGTTTACACAGGCTGGAGTATACTGGTTTACTGAATTTCAATCCTAACAAGGCACTATTGAAACTTTTAATTCTTCATCGTGGATTTGGTCAGCGTAGTACATTTCAATCCTAACAAGGCACTATTGAAACGAAGAAGCCATCTGCAAAGTCACGTTCACATTATTAAGTCCATTTCAATCCTAACAAGGCACTATTGAAACTTGATAACGTAAAAACTCCCCTGCTTGATTCCCCTAACATTTCAATCCTAACAAGGCACTATTGAAACGGAATATTATCAGTTCGTAGGCCATTATCGGGTAGAAATTTCAATCCTAACAAGGCACTATTGAAACAGAAAAAAGAGAGAAGGAAGGTTTTTTTAGTAGGTTATTTCAATCCTAACAAGGCACTATTGAAACAACCGCTATCGTGGGACAACTACTTCAAAGTACAGGATTTCAATCCTAACAAGGCACTATTGAAACATAGGATACGCTCCAATGACCCTCGGGATACTCGTAATATTTCAATCCTAACAAGGCACTATTGAAACTCTTCTGTTGTTCTAAACAGAACAACAAAAAAGAGGATTTCAATCCTAACAAGGCACTATTGAAACATTTGTTCTAAATCTTCCCTCGTGATTCCTCCGAATGTAATTTCAATCCTAACAAGGCACTATTGAAACTACAACATTGCCAACAATCTTATACAATTTCTTTAAATTTCAATCCTAACAAGGCACTATTGAAACTTGGTTGCTTATACCATTCAACTGGAGGGAAAAATGAATTTCAATCCTAACAAGGCACTATTGAAACCAAGCCAGGGAGTGCAGACCTTTGACGGCAGGGTAAGATTTCAATCCTAACAAGGCACTATTGAAACGACTCCTGTGAGGCTGAACGTGAACTGGTGCGAAGAATATTTCAATCCTAACAAGGCACTATTGAAACGCGGTTAATTTCTTGCAATATTTTGGGCTTTTTGGGTTTATTTTTGTTTTGGTTTCCGGAATGCGAGGTTATGCTACTCATTTATATTGTCCTCGGAAAACAGGATCTGACCTCCTTCGGTTTTGTCCTTCCCGATCACCCTCTTTCTCAGCGCCTTTTCGGTCCTGGCCTTGTATACTCTTACCGAATCGTCTCCTTTTACTAGTTCTTTTAGTTTGTTTTCTAGTTCGAAGTACTGTGACCTTGTGAGTTCTCCTTCAAACAAAGAGTTTTGCACTCTGGTAAGATACTGCCTGAGCAGGTTACAGAACTTGTTCACTCTCTCTACTGAGACATCGTATGCTATGATATAGTAGGCCATCAGTTCACCACCATGACACGAACGGTTTATACTCTTGCTGTCCGACAAAATGTTTTATCAGCTTGTATAGTTCTATTCTCATAAGACCATAGTAGGAAACTCTTTTCTTGAGGTTTTTGTGAAGTATTGTCCTTGACAGCTTGTCTTCCATTTCCTTTATTAACAGGGCCTTCCCTTTTTCTGTCAATAGTACTGCTTTGCCCTCTTTCCTGAAGTGTTCTTCTTTGAATTGTTTTTTCAGGATGAGTTTTAGGACACTCCTGTCCACGATCACCGGCTTGAACACTTCAGAAACGTCAAGGGCTAGAGAAAATCTTCTTTCTAAAGGCTCATGCAAGTATGATATCGTAGGGTTTAGTGATGTGGCGTACAAAAGGGTTATTAACTTGGAATATAGAAGCATGTTCCCGAAGCTTATTGCCGCGTTTGCCTTGTTCTGCGGGGGCCTCCTGGTCCTTTTTGTTATCCTGTATTCCGTTGGGAGCACTTGGTCTAATGCGTTGTAATACTTTTCTCTGAAGTTTCCTTCGTACGCCATGAGCTCTTGTACTGTACGGGGAGCAGGATACTCGCACACTATGGTCTTCCCGTACCTTGAAAGGGTTTTCAGCATGTTTTGCTGTGCTCCCTTGACAAATTTTTCCGCGAGAGCCAGCCTCTTGCGGTGGTCAAGGTAGTGTTCTGCTTGTTTTATTGTCAGATATCCTGAAAGGTGGGAGTCTCTTGGATAGTAAGTGCCCTGGTACCCACCATGATAGTTATAGTAGTGTATTATTATGCCTTGTTTTGAGGCAAGGGAAAGGGCTTGTGAGGATACCGTTATCCTCCCCAGTAGGTGAAGAGAAGTTATCCTGTTTACGGGCAAGCGCTTTTTGCTTCCTTCAGTATATAGCACGAGAGTGTTAGCATTTCTTTTCAGCACCCCGTTGTCCAATAGGTAGTAATCGGCCAATGTAATCACCCGAAGCAGATCTCGTAGTAACTGCAATTCCTACAATAGTTCTTTTTCCGTGGCGCGGGAGGGTTTTCCCTTGAAACTATCCGAACAATTTTCTTTAGGGCCTCCTCAAGCTCTTTCCGGTCTTCTCTGGTCAGGGTTATTGTCTCTGTCTTCTTGTCTTGGTAGTAGTGTATGACCGCTTTTTGCTTTCCTGAGATCATTAGCATGTACTTTGCTTGCATTAGCGCTGCCCTACGCATGCTTTTCCTCTTTTTTATCTCATGCAGTTCTTCGCCGAGCATGTCCACAGGGATGTCTCCTATCATGACTTCGTGCTGTTTTCTCTTGAAGGAACTCTCGTGTATTGTCTTGCCTGTTTTCACGTTCTCGTGAGAGTGCTCGAGGCATATTCTGTGATGGTAGTACCATAGTTTCGTGTGGCAAATGTAGTAGTACGCTATTTCTTCTGAAGTGGGTTGGAGAGAAAGCAATTTATCACGCTCGAACTGGGTTTTCTTTTCCGATCAACAGCCATTTTTCTGAGGGTGTTGTACAAGTACGTAGGCATCCCTGTTTTCAGGAACAGCAGGAACTGGCTTGAGTACTTTTCGTCTTGCGAGACAGTGTTCAAGAAGGAATATAATTCATGAAATACCTTGTGCTCTCCTGCTTCTGGGCTGAAGGCATCTTCCTCTGCGGCCAAGTACTTTACTTGAGATACTTTCTCGAAGTACTCTTTCCAGGGTCCTGACCAGGTCTTCCTGCAGAACTGGTATCCTTTGTTGCCTTTCTCTAGGACTAGCACGTTGAGATCGAACCCTTCCTGCATGGGCAGTTCAAGGAATGATATCGTGTGGGCGAGGGTCTTGGCCGTCCTGTCCGAGTAGTATGATGACATGCCAAGCTCTTTCGCTGCCAGGAGCTCGGATGAAGAAATTAGTCTGTTGGGAGAAAAGAACATGAACTGCGCGAGATTCCCGGATTCTATTATCATTGCGTATTCTTTCACAGCATGGGCTGCGAGTACTGCCAGCATGACAGGAACTTCTTCCCTTGCATAAGCATCCCCAAAAACCTTGACCGAAATCAACCCTTTTGACAGGGTGGGATCATACTGCATTGGGAACGGGGATGTTTCCTTGCTTCCGCTGGGCTTCCAGCCGAGAGGGAACTGGCCCGGGTCCTTGAGTGTTTTTTCCGCGAGAGAGTTCATTGCCTTGCTTACGTCTTCTCTCGTCAGATTACTCCATGAGATCTCGTACACTATCCCTTTTGGTGCTATGATCAATTCTTCGTCAGGAAACTTTTCCAGTATCCCGTCTACTATTCCGTAGGCGATCCACATGTCAGCGTACGGGCCTATTCCCGGGGTGGTGAGCTTGTTGCCCGCGATCTTGAGCCAGTCAAGCCAGTCCTCCTTCTTTTTACTTCTTGGCATTCCTTGCCGCCTCCACCATCCTGTCAACGTATCTTGTGAAGAAAGGCTTTTTTCCGCCTCTTTCAGAGGCTCCCTTGTAATCGCACAGGACCAGGGGGATCACGAACGGGACCACTTTGCGATAGTACTCTCTCCTGTAGAACGGGTGGTACCTGGCCATGACCACTAGTCTTGAAAGGTTCCTTGTAACCAATTCCGCTGAAAGCACGGGGAGTTCAAGTTCTCCTATCTCCCTGCTGAACTCGTTCAGGAACTCCTCCACCTTTTCCTTGCTCGGGTGCCAGGATAGTCTTTCTCCTAGCCTGGTTATTTGATTATAGGCTATTGAGGGTGTTAACGCCGGCTGGTTTATGTTCCCGAGCATTCCAAACATGAGTGGCTCGTGATGATGCAGGGTGGTCAGAGAAATTGTTCTTGCCTCGTCCGGAGTATAATGTCCTGAACTCTCCAGCATCTGGAGCGATACTGCCGCACTCACTAGCTCGTGCCGGTAGAAGGGTATCTTGCCCTTTCCAGTGTTGTTATCGTGGTATACTCTTGTAAGCTTTCCTAAGTCATGTAGTACTATCGCGGTTTTCAGGATTTTCTCTGGGTCAAGCCCGGTTACTTTTTTTATTCTGTTCTCGTACCTTGGCAGAATCTCTTTCATCGCCTTTAGCATCAGGCGAACATGGTCCGTCATGCTCTGGGCGCATGCCCCGTTCTTATCATAGTAAGCGCACGGCTGCAATTCAATCACCTTCTAACCCGATCTCAGGATCATATGTCTCGCTTTTTATCGCGTAGACCCCTCCTTCAACCACGTACCCCCTAAAATCTTTTTTCACGTAAACTGTCCTCCCTGTATCCTCTTGTTTTTCTGGAACCAACTGGAAGGAGATAATGTTCTTGAGGGAATCTATCCTTTTCCCGTACACGTAAAGCGAGCCTACCGAATAAGGCAAGCTCTTCTCCAGAACCCTTTCTGGACTAATAGAATACTCTTGTTCTTTTTCTGCTTCTTTTTCCAGGGGAACCAGTGTCACGTAGTATCCTAGTCTTGCCTTGTAGGGCACGGCTGTTGGAGGAGAGGATAAAAGCATTAGGCCGTGCAAGTACTCTGTCGCGCTGCGTGCATAGCTCCAAGCAGGGCCTCCCTTTCCCGTTTTTTTCGGATCATAGTCTTTGTATTTTTCGTCAATAAATTCTTGGGCTTTCCTGTTGTCTCTTAATGCCTTTTCTATCTTCAGCGTATCGTCCTGGGAAAGTTTTTTCACGAGGTTCTTAGGGTAAGGGACGTTCTTGGAATGATTGAGGATTGTTGCCATTCCTTCAGTACCCGGTCTCCGGGCACACCTCCCGATCCTTTGTATTAGGGCATCAGCGGGACAGTTTTCTGTCACGACCAGCGAAACGTCAGGGAGGTCCAGACCCGCTTCAACCACCTGGGTCGCGATTATCATCTTGGCAGTGTTAAGCTCTTCTTCTTTCTTTTGTCTGTCCTCGTGCGTGAACTTCCCGTGAACTAGCAGGACACTATCATCACCAAACAAACTCTTTATGCTCTGGTATGCTTCCACTGCCCTAGAAACAGTGTTAAAGACGAACAGGACTTTACCTTCTCCAGCTTCTTCGGTCACTTCCTTGAAAAAAGCTGTTGCTTTCTTTGGCTTCTTCAGAGTCTTAGGATCCCACTTCTCGAGTCTGACTTTGATTTTGCCTCTTTCTGGTTTCCTGTGATCAGATTTTCTCGGACTCTCTTCCAGGACCCCCTCTTTTACTTTCTCGAACATAAGTTCTTCGAACTTTGATGGGATAGTAGCACTCATCACGATCATTGGAACCCCTAGTTTTCTGTTAACATGATGTATCACTGTACCGAGCAGTCTCGGCAGGTAGGCGAACTCGTCCTGGAGCATTTGAACTTCGTCAAACACGACAAGACTTGTGGATGTTATGCTGGCGGGCATTGTGAATCTCCGTGAAACCGTTCTTCTTGCCCCGAGAGAGTAAGCGAAAGAGTCCCAGGTTGTTATGTTCACGAGCCCGGAGTACATCGGTTTTTCCATGATGTGCCCGTAGTCTACCAGCACTTGCTCTTGAGCGAATTCTTCAGCCTTTTTCTTGTCCCAGCCGCTTTCTTCGAGCAGGCTTGAGAACAGTCTGACTATCCTCTGCCTCTGCACGTTCACCAGGCTCTTGTTCGGGAGCACATAAATGACGCTGGAAAATGGATATTCTCCCTGAGAATAGGGGCAAAGCAGGCTGAACAATGCGGCTTCTGTCTTGCCTCCCGCAGTCGGGGCTATGATCTTGAGTATTTTGGGCTCTTTTTCTTGGGCCATGCTGTCTATCTTTTCCCATACTCTAACCTGGTAATCGTAGGGTCCTGACCCAACAATTCTATTGAACACCTTCACTCTACCCATCCTATCACATGCTTCTTGCCCTCAATGCTGACCTTCGTTCCTCTGACAACATCATCGGAGAACTCTATTGTCTTGTGAGCGTAAGAGTTCCTTCCCATTATGCGAAGGGGGAGAATAAAGTTCCTGAGGTTGCTCCCGTAATCTTTTTTTGACCAGCCGCTGGAGGAAGGGAAGACTTCTGTGAGGTAGGATCCCTTGAGAAGGGACCATGCTTTCCCTGTATCGTGTACCGGAACATCGGATTGTCCGTACTCTCCGATGTTGACATCCTCATAAAACCATGCCCTGGTCAAGGTGAACAGGCTCTCCGTGTCCCCGAGTCTCACGATATTATCTATTCTTACCTTCTCCTTCAGGAAAGCGTACACGTAAAGCTTTTTAGAATAAGCGTATTCCTTGAGCAAAGCGTCTTCCCTCTCAAATCCTTTTGTGTCTGATCTTAAGGGCAATGCTCTTTTGAGAACGAATCTGTTGACCACCATCCGGTTCTCGCTCTTGCCAAGGAACGCTCCGCACAAGGGAATGCCTTCCCTGCGCTCCACAATTTCTTCTGCTTGGCTTATTGCATTCTCTGAGATTTTTTGCAGACTGTTTCCAGTTGGGGCTATTTCTCCTGAGATGACAAGAGCCCTGGCTATCGCCCCGAGTACTGTTACTGGCGGGGGCAACAGCCAGGTTCTCTGCACCTTTACTGACTCAAGCGGCCTGACCGAAAACAACGGGCCCCTGAGCTCTGCCACGAACAAGTGCACCTGAGCTCACTCTCCAAGGAATTCGTCCAGGTCCTTGGTGTCGGTTACCTTCTCGGCTTCCTTGAACAACCTGTCGTTCTCCTGTTTGTACTCCTTGTAGTGGGCTGAGACAGGGTTAGGCAACAGCCTGTCGCCCTTGACCCCGTACACTTCCGTTAATTTCATTATCGGGAGAGCTCTGGCCTGGCTTGCTCCGAACCTCCCGCGCAGCACATCCTTTATCGCGAGCAGTAAGGCCCTGCGCCTTAGGCCTGCTTCTTTTTCGTCGATCACTTTCTCGCCTGCTGACGTGACCCCTATCCTGTCAAGCTCCGCGATTATGAGGAATGAGTATTCTGCTGAAGAATATTCTCTCTCGAATAACATCATGGCAGTACCAAGCTCTTCTCCGGCAGACTCCTGCTCTTCTTCAGAAGACTTGCTTTTCTTTTTCTTTCCCTTGCCTATCTTGCCGGTCTCATCCACGTCAACCCTGTTATGGGTGACTGCGAAGGAAAGCTGTCCCTCGTCATACTCCTGCATTATCTCTTCAAGAAAGTCTTCAGGAGGGATAAGGAAAGAGGTTTTCAGGACGGATTCTCTCCTTAGCCCAACGTTCGGGACCAGGAACCCGAAAACGTCGCAGTCAGCGTACGCTTTCACAAGACTTTTTTCCTCCAAGTTCATGCCCTTCAGATCGTCCTCGTTATTACTCTGGAACCTGACCGCGTTGTACCTTCTGGCCCTCTTGCTCAGGTTTTTTCCTCCCAAGCTCGTGTAATGGTCGACGAAGGCCCTGAATATCCAGTGCCTGAGCATGTTCCCTGAGATTACTGGGACAGAGACTATCTTGTAACCGTCTCCCTTCTTCACCACTATGTTGGCTCTCGTGATCTCGTTATAGTTTGAGCCTGCTCCTCCGGCAGTGTTCAGGGACGCCACGTTTATGAGCATCCTGCCTGTTATTCCAATGAACCCGGCCTCCTTCATTCTTCATCACCTTCCCTACTCTTTTTTGATCCATGGTACGATAGCGCGAAGAGCCCTATGACCGGCGCGAGCACGCGCACTTTTCTCTTGTCACAGTCCCCTCCATTCAAGAATTTTTCCAGGGTTTCCAAGTGCTTTTCGTTAGGAGAATAGTTAGTGTGGGCCATTCTCGCTATTCTGACAGCATGATACAAATTAGACCAGAGCTCTTGACATGTAGTGCTTCTGGCAATCCTGTCTACGGCAGAAAGCTTCATGTTCTTGTCACTCCAGACTAAAACGCTTATGTACTCTCCTATCCCCCTAGCAGCCTCCAGAACCTCTTTTTCCATGAGAACTCACCCAGTATATGGTGAACAAAAACATTTAAAAACTTTACTGAGGTAGTTAATATTTAACATTAAATGTTAAGTGATGCTCATGTACTACCATATAGTTAATGTGGGATTCCACCATTCTCACGTTCTCCCCCCAGTGACCAGGTTCGGAGCGGAAAAGGTCGTACTAGTTTACTCTCTGAGGGATCCGGAGTACATGAGCAAAAAAGAGGCTGAAAAGAGGATCAAGGAAAGTCTGAAGAAAGCTGGGGAACTCCTGAAAAAAAACAATGTGGACTGCGAGAAAAAAGAATTGTCTGGAAACTTCAAGAGAGACTACTTGACCCTCCGCAGGATAATCAAAAAAGGCGGAAGCTGTGTCATAAACGTCACGGGCGGAAGGAAAATAACCACTCTGGCAATGGTTTACGCTGCAATGGCCGAGTTCAGCAGCGTGGCAAAAATCATTTATGTAGTCAAGGGAAAAATAATAGAACTCCCCAAGCTCGTGCACGAGATAGACCTCACTGAAGGAGAAAAGAACGTGCTGAGAGCAGTACTGGAAGGATACACCACCACCAGTCGGATCGCAGTAAAATTAGGCAAAAAAGAGTCGGCAGTGTCACGGAGTCTCAAGCTTCTGGAACGAAAGAAGATCATAAAACGCGAAAGGAAGGGGAAGCACACGCTGATAATCCCGGAAAACATTATTCTCGGATGACCTCAACCATCCCAAAACCTTCTCCTGTGCGCGACCCAAAACCAGCCTGGTACCCGAACGCGATTAACCCAGGATCTCCCGTAACAACCAGCCTGGAAAACAAGACCCCTTTACAGTATCCTTTCCTTACCCTGTGCCTTTTTATCTTAACATCCCCCTCCACCCTAAAGCTTATCCTGCCAGGAGCCATGCCAGTGAAATCATAGTACTTTCTCTGAACGATACCAGAAAGCCGCTCGTAAAACCCGGGTTCTGTAGGAAGCAAATCCGCATCATTTTTTCTTACCACAACAGGAGAAAGGCTTCTGAAAACAGCCCGTTCACCAAAGTCTGGTTCCTTGAGAATGCTAACGCTTGAGACTATTGCCTCAAAAGAAGAACCAAGTCTTACAACCTCATGTGCTACGGCATGCGAAAACAACCGGCCTAGCTCAGGATCTGGGGTGGAAAAAAAGAATCCAGTCCTACCATAACATAGTACTCCACTCTTTACGGGCTTCCTTTTTTCCGAGAGCACGTAAGAAAACGTGAACGGCTTGAACCCAGGAAGATCATGAACCATCCCAGCCGTGCTTCCAAGCTTTTCCTCTAGCACCCTGTAAATCCATGACATCAGCAGGTACTGGTGATCGTACGGCAGGAGCCGCCTGCCTCTCAGCGGATCCAACAGCACGTGAAACCTCATCAAAACCTTTTAACGTGCGCAAGAGTATATAACACCATGCGTTCCATCCTGAACGAAATAGAAGAAAACGCTGACCCAGAGCACGCTAAGTCGGCTCGCAGGCTCGTGAAAACAAGGACAAGCTCCTGTTCCTGGAAGTCTCAGACGAGAACCCACCCCCAGAGTTCATAGGCTGGTGGATGATGAACTACGGAGAACAAGGGATACTGGACCAGGTTAACGGGATCCTGATCGGCAGGTGAAGAGGATACTCTCCAGAGCAAGAGAAAAAGATAGAAGAGGACATCGTGAGAGTGGTCGCGAAAGAGTACGGGAGGAACGACCTGACTATCATGGCAGGAATGGACTTCGGGCACACCGACCCCAAGTGGATCCTGCCCCTTGGAGTCAGGGCAAGAATAGACCCGAGAGAAAAAACGTTCAGGCTGCTCGAGAGCCCTGTGAGAAAAGCCTAGCCAAGGAGCCATTCAAGGGCCAGGCGCTCTGCCTCCTTCTCATCCTCAGGGAACATGAACAGCCTGTCCCCGACCTGATGGCACTGGGCGCGGTAGTCCTCTCGGACGAGTTTCACGTACTCTAGCTCGAGCGGTTTGACCCACTCGTCCTCTCCCCTCCAGACCCCGGAACGCTTTATCCTCTGCCAGAGCCTGCCGTCGTCAGGGTCTTCTATGAACAACGGCTTCACTGACTCCACTCCCCTGAAAACCTTTCGGACCAGGACCGGGTACAGGCTGACTCCCTCGAGCACGAGAGAATCGTACTCTTCAGCAGACTCCACGAAGGCCTTGACCCCTTTCATGGTCTCGCAAGCCACCTGGTACTCCATCCGCGCAACCTCCTCCGGGGAGTGAACAGAGTAGAATTCTTCAGGGGACCAGCCCTCGAACAAGAACAAGTCAGGATAATCTCTTCTCTCAAGCAGCCTTACCATCATTCCCCTGAGCGTGTCAGTGCTGACGAAGAGGATCCCGTGCCGCGCGAGCAAGCGCCTCGCGAACTCTGTCTTCCCGCTCCTGGGATGGCCTCCTATCAAGAGCACTCTCATCACAAGACCCCCTCTTCCCGACAAAAGCATAAAAATTTCGGACGTATAAAAAAGTTCGGTAAGGCATGACCCCAAAGAAAACGATATACTTGAATCTCACCAGCCAGTGCAACCTCAAGTGCGAGGGAGGATGCCGGGAAATGGCCTACGAGTTCTACGGAGACCACAACGCGCCAGACCCCTTCTGTCCAGTACTGCACAAGGGAGAAGAATACTCTTACCTGGACGCAAGGTTCTTGTGAGCGCTCTGGGGAAAAATCTGCAAAAAACTGAAGAGGAGGTCCAAAATTTTATTTATAGGAAAACCTAAAACAATATATACGTGTAATACGCATGTATTACGGGTGATTTTGTGGAAATAATTCAAGTAAGGGTTAATGACAAACTCGCGCAACTGCTTGACGCGGCCGTAAAGACTGGAATGTACTCAAACAGGTCAGAGGCGGTTCGGGACGCGATAAGAAAACTGTTCGCTCCCGAGCTTAAGGAGGAAGTGCTGGCGGAAATCGCCAAAAGAAGCAGCAGCAAAGAATTCGTGACACAAGAAGAAGTGGAGAAAGAGTTCGGGTTAGCATGAATTTCAGGATTCAATGGCACAAAAAAGCCTTGAAGGAATTGCATGAGATTCCTAGGAAAAACGCGGAGCAACTAATCCTAAAAGCAAAAGAACTTGCCAGCGATCCCATCAAAAGCTCTGCACCCTTGTCCGGATGCAAGCACAGGAAGCTCAGGGCAGGGGATTACAGGGCCATCCTTGAAGTAATTCCCAAGAAAAGGCTCGTGAGAATCCTGAAAGTCAGCCACAGGAAAAACATTTACAAGAAACTAAAAAAGTCTTAGAAAAACCAAAAAAGTTTTTCCAAGCCCGGTTTTACCCGAATTGTGTCTTGCAATAATTTTAAGATACAAAGAGCAGGCCTCTTCCAGATCCTGCAACCCCCTGCTGACGGAGAGCATACTCTCTCACTCGTGTTCGCAAGAGTGGAACCGGTGATGGCCGGAACCCTGATCCTGTTCAAGCTCAAGTACGACTGCAACAATTTTTCAAATAATTTGCAAAAACGGTTTAGGAAAACCTATCGTAGCGTAAAATTAGATCCCAGTTGTTGAGAAACTTATGCTTGTTCTTTTTATTCCTAAACTTAAAAAGCCCCCTAAGATCTGATTCAAAAATTGTTATCATATTGCTTTTACCGAGGGTAGTAAACTCTTTCCTCGGGAATACAAAAAATCCTAAGGGAACCTTTTCTGCACTGAAGGGTACGCACACAAAATAATCTGCAGATTTTTGCAATTCAGTAGTAACCCGGAACTGCCAGTGCACATACTCATAAATTTTTCCTTTTTTAATAGCTCTGTTCTTCGAGGGTAATGCTGACTTTACTTCTATTCTAACACCATTTTCGCCAATAAAATCAACACCTAACCCATATACTCTTGAAACATAAAATCCTCTTCGAGCTAGTTCCAATTGTACCCACACTTCTCCGAGATATCCTATATCCTCCTTCATGTAGCTTAATGAGAAGTAAAATAGATTAACAAAACATAACAAACTATATTGTGTTTAACAAAGTTTATTTTTGCAAAAAGATATTACTCTTAATGGCCCTTAAGCGAACTATTATAGTCTCTTGTAAACCTCCTTCCTAGGGAGAATGCGCAGCAAAACAACCTTGTTTTCCTTGAAAAGCGCGTGATACACCAGCCTGTAACCGCCTATCCTTATCCTGAAAAGATTCTGGTATCCCTTAAGCTTCCGGATGTGCTTGGAAGGAAAAAAGGTTTGTGAAAAATTATTGCATAACTCGCGTACTTTGTTTCGTGTCTCTGGATCCAAGGATCTAAAGTCTTTTTCAAAAGAAGGAGTAAAAAGCACTTTAGGCATGACTCACAACTCTGAAAACTTTTTGAGCTTTCCTTCTGACTCTTCTTTCAAAGCCTCCTCCACCAGCCTTTTTTCTTCTGCAGAAAGCCCTTCTTCTGGCAACAGCAGCGCCTTTATTTCTTCCACTTCTTGCCTGAGACTCAACAGCTCAGAATAGACCTTTTCCAGAGTAACGGATTCCATGAATAATATTTGGCCGTGCAGAGTTTATTTAAGTTTTGTATGTTAAGCGAACTCTTATATACCTGGAATCCCTGCTTTTAGGCGATGAACCCTGGCCCTAGCGTGGAAAAAGAACTGGAAAAACTCAGGGCAGAGCTAAGACTCAGCGGATTCAGCCAGAACACGGTCGAAACCTACTCCATCCTAGTCAAGGAGTTCCTGCTCAGCACGAGAAAAAACCCAGCAGAGCTGGACGAACAAGACCTTAAAAAATTTTTGCTACAACTGCTTGACTCGGGTAGGAAAAAAACTACTGCCAACCTGGCCAGGGCAGCGCTCGTGTTCTACTACAGGAACGTGCTCGGGAAGCAGGTTGAGGTCAAGAGCATAAAAACAGAAAAAAAGATCCCTGAAGTGCTTACCCCGGAAGAGGTTAAAAAATTATTGCAGGCGTGTGACAATCCCTTGCACGAGCTGATAATAGAGTTCTTGTACTCTACTGGGGTCAGGCTAAGCGAGCTCGTGAACATGAAAATCAAGGACATTGACTGGCAGGAAGGAATGGGCTGGGTGAGAGGAGGCAAGGGAGCCAAGGACAGGAGAATCATCCTTTCCAAAAAACTCTTGGAAAAACTAAAAGATTTTGTGAAAGGCAGGAACCCCGACGAGTACCTGTTCCCAGGAAGAACAGGAGGCAGGATGAACAAGAGGAACGTTCAAAAAATTGTTGCAAGAGCAGCGAGGAAGGCTGGGATCACGAAGAACGTGCACCCCCACACGCTTCGCCACTCGTTTGCAACGCACCTGCTGCAAGAGGGCACGGACATCCGAATAATCCAAGAGCTGCTGGGCCACTCGAACCTGAACACCACCCAGATCTACACTCACGTGAGCACCCAGGACCTCAAGAAAATCAGGAACCCGCTGGACGAGTTATGAGCATACCAATATTAAACGCGCAGAACAAGAATATAATAGGAAGGGAGAATCATGAAACCGAAAAAACGCAAGAAATTCTGGGAATGGTACAAGAAAACAGTGTTCGGCAGAGAAGAAAAGAAAGAAGCCCTGCGGGCCGCGGTCAAAAAAGCAAGAGGAGAAAAGCTCTCGCCAGAAGAAGAAAAGCTGATCAAAAAGTACAGGATAGAACACCAGCTCAGCCTGCCCGTGGGAATCAAAGGACGGCTCGGACTAGCTCACGCCACATGGTCTTATCCTGGAAGGCACGCGGACGTTGCAGAAGAGATTAAGAAAATAGCAAAGCGCAGGAAGAAAATCGTGATCAACGACGTGGGCTACGGAGAGCTCGCGATCCCGGAAAAAGGAGAAAAAAGCTGGGCCCCGCAGTTCCTGGACATAAAAAAAGCGCTTGAAGAAGCAGGAGTAGAATACCAGTACAACGGGTACGTTTACGAGCCCGAAAGGGCCAAAATAACCCAGGAGAGCATTCCAGAAAAAGAAAGGGAAAAGCACAGGTTCGCTGCCCTGGACATAGTCAACACCGTGCCCGCCCAACAGGCTGACGTGACAGTGTTCCTGCACGTCTCAGAATACCTGCCGCCGCACGAGACAAAAGCAGCATTCGCTAACCTGCTCTCCGCGACCAAAAAAGGAGGATACATAATCACTGACATCCCGCTAAACACCTGCCCAAGGAACTGTCAGAATACTACGAGATCGTCAAGAAGATCGGGAGAGAAAAGTACGTTATCCGGAAAAAGAAAGAAATAGAATGGGACAAGATCGCGGGAGAAAAGAAAAAATGAACTACTCAGAATTATTTGACTGGATCTCGCAGGACATCCGAGCACACTACGCGCGTTTGTGTTACAGGCAAAAAGAATTCCAGGAATTCCTGCAAGAAAGGGATAATGTCTCGAGCGCGAAAACCGCAGGAGAGTTCTCTGAAAAACTGAACAAGACCCTCTGGAAACTCAGGGACAACCACATCCGGGTGAGGCTCACTAACGGGAAGACACTTAAAGGATACCCTAGAGAACTAAAACCGAACTACTCCTGGGAGTACTGTGCGCGTTTGTTCAAAACAAAGCCTGACAGAGTAAAACACGCCACCCTATTATACAAGAGAATCAACAGCAAAACACTTTATCTCTTAATAAACTCATTCTCGAAAAACAGGATTAACACGTTCATGAGAGAAGCCCCAAAACTAAGAGAGAAGCTTGGAATTACGGAGAACGTGATAATAGACGTAAGGCCCAACCAAGGAGGATCAGACAAAACAGGCTCTCTAATCTGGTCCCTGTTCTTGCCTAAAGGAGAAAAAAAGCTCGCGAGAGTACTAAAATACCGGGCAAACCCCCGTGATCCAAATGAGTTCTACGAGTACGAAGACTACATACACGGGACAGAAGAAAAAGCACTTAAACCGAAGAAACTCCTGGTTTTATGCGGCCAACAAACTGAAAGCTCTGCCGAAGGATTCGTTCTCAGGATGAAGGCAATCGGAGCAACAGTCCTCGGAGACAGAACAGGAGGAACAAGCGGGAGGCCCTTACCACACGTTTTCGGACCAGTAGAAGTAGATATTCCAAGCTGGATACCCTGCGAATCAGACAGGACACCAATATTTGACAGAGGAGTGCAACCCCACATAAAAATAGACCCAGAAAAAGCCCCAACCACCCCAGAGGAAGACCCAACACTGGAAAAGGCGCTTGAGACCACAGGGAGATGAAACGAGCATGATAAAAGAATACAACCAACTTGAGGAAAAAGACTGGAAAAGGATAAAGAGCGCGCTGGCAATAACCAATGGAAAAGCGCTAGTCCTGGTGCACCCGTTCTACGCGACAGGGTCCAAGGCAGAAATGAAAAAACTGAAAGAAGTAAAAGGACAGGACGTGCTGGACTACTTGTTCGAACTAAAAAAAGAACTCAAGCAATGGAACGGACCGGTCTTTGTCATGGTGGAAGAAGACAAGATACCTGCAATGAAGGAAATACTCAAGCACGAGAAAAAAGACGTGATAATAGTGCCCACTGAACCCGGGACCCCCACCCCTCACGGGGTAGACCCCGGCAGGGAATGGAAGGCGTTCCTGGAAAGGCTCAAGAGAGAGGGACTGAAAAAAGTGTTCCTGGGAGGAGAACTGTACTATAAAGCAGAAGCAGGAGAGACAGGGTGCGTGAGCGGGGCCAGGCGGCTGTGGTCAAAAGAAATCGCGTTCGAGAAAATAGGTCTCGTGAGAAACCCGCGCACTGGAGGGGTAAAGCCTGCGTGGGTTCCTGAGCACGAGATCGGGAGGACCGGGATAGAAACAGAAATAAAAGAAAACATCACGTTCCCGGGAAAAAGGCTTACTAAAAAGAGGAGGAGAAGATGAAGAAAAAAAGAAAACCGAAAGTGGTGGTCGTACTAGAAGCCCACACTCCCGGACAACGGGAAAAAGTAGTGAAACTGCTCAAGGAAAAAGGAGCCAGAAGAGTGGTCCTGGAAGCAACAAAAGAAGAACTTGAAACAGGAACCAACGTACACTACCATAAGATAGCGAAAGCGCTTGAAAAAGAGGGAATAAAAGTGATACCAGGAGACGCGCCAATAGACGTAAGCCCTATGATGGAAGTGGAAGAATTCGCAAAGAAAATGCTTGAAGAAAGAGAAAAGAAAATGGCCGACGCGGCAGTCAGGGCGGCGGAAGAGGAAAAAGAACAAGTTTACCTAGTGATCGGCGCAGGCCACTCCGGAGTAGTACAAGAACTCAAGAGGAAGGGCGCGGAAGTAAAAGTCGTGAGAACCACCGGAAAAACGACATACGAGCCCGGAGCCCAGCTGGCAAGATTCTTCAGGTTCAGGGTACACGAGAGGTACCTGCCAGAAGAAGTTGACCTGATAGCCAGAATCCTTCAAGAAAAAGCAAGAATCCTAGAGGAAGCGCTTGACATGACAGGAGCACGGCCACAGAAAATGAAGGGAGAAATGACTGACGAGTCAGTAAAAAAGTACAACAAGCTCCTTGAGATCCTGGCCAAAGAAGGACAGCTAACGTATCCTGCCAAGAAAATAAGAGAAAAACGGAAAGAACTGGACTCTCTCCTTGAAAAACAGGATCCGGAGTACAAGAGGATAAAGGAAGAAGCGCGGAGAAAAACAAAAACAGAAGAAAAAGCGGTCCTGCTCGCACTGCAGGAGTACAGAAAACTAAAGGAAAAAGAGTACGAGAAGGCGTTCGAAAAAGTCTATTCTGACCTAATGTGAAATCATTCCACGGAGTCAAGCTTTTTCAGGTTAAGCTCAAGATAACCGCCACCCGGCTTCTTGTACACTCCCCCTCCAATGACCCTCGTTTTTTCAGGGATCTCAGGCAGTCCTGCCAGGTACTTCACCATCTTTATCGCATGCCGCCCGGGACCGAAGGCGTTCGGTACGTTATCGTAAACCTCAAAACCGAGATCAGAAAAGGTCTTTAGCATGTTTGGAGCCCTTTCAGGAACCAGCACGTACAGCTTCTGGCAGGGAATGTAATCAAACGCCTCCTTCAGGAACACGCCCTCTATCTTACCCCTGAGTCGCTTAATAACCGAAAGCATGTCAATGCTCGCTTCATCCCCTTTCACTCTGACTATCATAAAGCCCACAGGTTCTCCCTCGTCCTCCGCGAGCAGAATAACGTTCGTTCCCTTCATGATCCAGTCAATCAAAGGATACCTTGACAACGGCTTCAGACTCTTCCTCCCATCCTTCCTGTGAACAGTTTCAAGAGCCTCAAGGTCGTCAAGAGTCGCTTTTCTCACCCTCACCCGGAACACCCTCCAAAACATTATTAGAGTTTCCAACACTTTTTTTCTGGGAGAGTAACTCACTGGCTTCTTCTAAAATTTTTGCAATCCTCTTGCCCTTGCTCGTGAGTCTGACCGTCCTTATTCTGCCCACTTGTTCTGTGCGTATTAATCCCACACTCTCAAATTCTTTCAGAATTTTTAGCATGTGAGGATATGTGGTGTCAGTGTGCTTGCACAAGACATTGGCATACCACACTCGCGAGTCGTCATTCAAAGAAATAAGCGTACGGAAAGGCTTTTCCTTAAAAATTATCATGTCTTTTTCAGGCATCTTTCTCCCCACTATCTTCGAATTCTTACGCGCATTTTGTGTGCATTCATCCGCACAAAACAAAAAGAAAACAATATATTTAAACGTTTCGGTTTCATGCAATCCATCAGAAAATATATCTTGAATAATATAAACAATAAAAAATAAAGTTAATTATAGGAAGTGAAACATCAGAAGTATTAACTTTTGTTTATACTCACGTGAGGATAACGTGAGAGAAATTCGTACAAAATTTTTGCAATAGCATCGGTGGTGGAAGCAAATGGGAATGGTAATGGACTGAAGGGTGAAGAAGATAGGAGCACAGAAGGTTCAAAAAATGTGAGAGATCTGACAGTCTGGTTTCACAAAGAGATAAATGCTTTGCGCCTTGAAAGGAAGCATAACCCCATCAAACGCTGAAAAAAGACCTGAACAAACTTGCATTCATTGTGAGAGTTTTCCTATTTTAAGAAAAACCAAAAAGAGGCGGGAAAAAAGTCCAGTGTGTTTTAAAAATTATTACAAAATTTGTGAGAGAACGTGGGAGGGACGGAGAAAAGAAGAGATGTGAGAGAAAAAGGAGTGAGGAGGTGTGAGAAGAAGACCGCGCAGGTCCACGATACAACAGTTCGTGAGAGATCATGAAGACCAGCGCGCATTACAGCCGTTAGTGTGAGAAACTCTGCTAAAAACGTGAGGGTTCTAAGCCAAGCGCTGGCGTTGTAGAATAGCCGGAATGTGTGAGAAAAACATTCAAGTCTAACGCGCATTCTAGAAAGTGCAGGAGACGGGCTAGTCAAACGCTTAGTCAGACTAATCATGCTCAAAAAAGTGTTAGTCAGGGGATTAGTCAGAACCTTAGTCAGCTTAGTCATGTTAGTCAAGGGTTAGTCAAACGCTTAGTCAACTTAGTCACGAGCGTAGTCAAAAGCTTAGTCAGCTTAGACACGGCTTAGTCATGACTAATAGTCAAACGGTCTTGACTAAGGTGCTTTTGACTAAGCTAAAGCAAAAAATGACACACGTGGGCTTAGTCAGAGGGTTAGTCAAGTTTGACTAAACCCTTAGTCAAGGTTTAGTCATGACTAATAGTCAGGTTTAAATACCTGTAAAGCCTTGTCTAACACGAAGTAAGGGGGTCTTAGACCATGTGGTTCAAGACGTACGGTTTCAAAGAAAATCCGTTCAAGATAACACCAAAGCCAGAGTATATGGTTGGATACGAATCGCAGGAGATCCAGGCAAAAGAAGCGATCACAAGCGGAGATATTATTGTAATAACAGGGCCAACAGGGTATGGCAAGACAACCTTGCTCAGGAAACTGAAAAACTGGGCAGCCAGACAAGGTTACAAGACTGTGTACTTTGACTGCACATATTCTCCGAGTGATCAGGTTAATTTCAGGGAACTGCTGAGCGTGAAAACGTTCTTTGGGCTCAGGAAAAGGCTTCCTGTGAAAAAGGACAGGATCGTGCTCTTCCTTGACGAAGTACAAAGACTCGGGAAGGACAAACTGGAAGAACTCAAGTACTACTATGACTCTGAAAGAATACACTCCATCGTAATGTCTACCATAAGCCACTTGAACGTGCACGAGAGCATGAGAACAAGAGTGGCAGAAACGGTAAAACTGTGCAACCTGACTGCACACGACCTGCGTTCCATGATCCTAAAGAGGGTTGAAAAAGGCAAGAACCCGTTCTCTCCTGACGGGATAGAAGAAATCGTGCTCTTGTCAGGAAACAACCCGAGAAGTGTTCTAATAAACGCTGAGAAGGTGTGCAAGGTCTTGCACACTTCATTCCCAGAGGGTAATATTGGAAGAGAAGAGGTTTTATACGTGCTAAAGGGGGAAAAAACGGGCTGGTACAAACCTGTGGAAGTAAAAGAGATCGTTTCCGAGGAGCGTGAAAAAGGAGATAGTGTGCAGGATACTGCACAGGAAGCCCCTGTTTTCCCTGATTCTCTGGATTCAGAAAAACCTGCTGTTAAAGCCGAGAATACGAGTGTTTCAGCGCAGCAGGATGATCTTGTTTGGGCCTGGGAACTAAAGGACCTCTCACCCCTGCAGAAGAAGATAGTGAAGGTCTTGGCAGAAGCGGGCAGGCCCCTGTCGTATGAGGAGATCTGCCCTGCTGTGGGAGCAGGAAAGGGGAGTGTGGCGAAACAGCTGAGCAGATTAGCCCTAGTCTCGGACACTGAACTGATGAACAAGAAGGGGATCACAGAGCCTGTTGTTTCAAAAATTGTTGCAGACGGGAAGTCTTTGTTCGAGCTCACCGAGAAGTACAGAAAACTTCTAGCGAGAGAGTGATGCCCTGGAAAAAGAGGAAGTAACCAGCACCCCCTAGACTTCCAGTATTCAGGAGGTCTTGCGGTTAGTAGGAATGTCCTCAGGGGGTTTGTGGGAAAAGCATAAAAACCTGGTTTAACCATAACGATTATTGTGAGTCAAAAAGAGTTTGATGAAATTGTTCTAAAATACTGCCAGTTCCCAATACCCAGGACAAGGTACATGATCCTGGAAGAACTAAAGAAAAACGGGTTCTGGAAGAAAACCCCTGCCAGAAGAGCAGTGTCACTGCTGAACAAAAAGCTTGAACCCCTGAAAGAAAAGGGGTTACTCCTGGAATATACTGAAAACGATTCAAGATGGAATGAAATGAGAGTACTCTTAAAAAAATATTGCACTGCTCATGGTCTGACAAAACCGAGAAGAGTGCAAAAAATTTATCAGACTAACTTCTTCTATTCTGGTAGAGAAATGTTCCTCCCTGTTTTAGGAGAACACAATTTCGTGCTAACAGCATTGTTCAGCAGGTTCAACAGGCCAAAGAACTTTGGCATGAGGGCGCTGAACTTGTTCCTGGCCTACGATCAGGATCCCGGCAGGATGAGGGTTAAAGCGTATAATGTTCTTCCAGAAGAGGATGCTGAGGTTCTTGAGAAAGCCCTTGAGGCATCGGCCTGGATTGTTAGAGATTTCGGTCTTCCGTTCAAGCCTGACGTTGATAATGCCTTGAGATTCCTTGAGGAGGTCGCAGGACATGGACCCTGAAATGAAAAAACTCTTGTATGCGCTGAAGCAGATACCAGAAGGCAGGGTCACCACGTACAAGGCTTTGGGAGAGCGTTTGGGCTGGCATCCTCGGAAAGTTGCCAGAATGCTGTCCAAGAACCCTTTTCCTTTGTTGTTCCCTTGCCACAGGGTAGTGCATTCTGACGGCAGGATAGGAGGCTATACTCCCCACGGCAGTGACACAAAAGCAGGAATACTGGAAGTAGAGGGGGTCCCTATAAAAAACGGGAGAGTACAAAACCTTAAAAAATACTTGCACGAGTTCTGAGACTCTGTCTTTTAGATCCTGCCCCTCAGGGTCTCAAACACTTTTAGCAGGATGGGTCTTGTCGTGTGGAACATTGACTTCCAGCCCTTCTCGTGAAGAACAAGGTCGCTCACCACGAAAACAGCTGCAGCTTCTATTCCCCTGCGTTGGGCGAAGGTGAACAGGGCCGCGGCCTCCATCTCAACGGTCTTGATCCCTTCCTCGCGGTACCTTTTGACCTCTTCAACCGTTTCCCTGAACGGTGCGTCCATCGTCCAGGTGGGCCCGACAGTGTACTTGACCCCCTGTTCGTCAAAAATTTTTGCTATCCTGTTGGTGAGTGTCTTGCTCGGGAAAGCGTACTTTGAGGGCTTGATATAATGGTAGCTTGTGCCCTCGTCCCTGAGGGCCTTGCTGCAAACCACAATACTTCCTGGCCTGACCTCGGGGTCCAGGGATCCTGCTTCTCCTATTATCACGAATCTCTTGGCTCCAACGGCCAGGAACTGCTCGGCGAACATGGTGCTGACAGCAGCTCCTTGCATGAACTTTGACACGCCGTAGCCCTTGCTTGATTCTCTGAGGTCAACCCATTTGATTACCTTGTTCCGTTTCAGTCCTCTCACGGCGTCCTGGAAGAAGCCGTCATTGTACGCGATGAAAATGGTGTCAGGTGCTTTTCTTTTGACCCGTGCATTTTGCTTTCATTGTACTTTTTCCACGCGGAGTGCGTGATTATCTCGTCATCAAGCTCCCATTTCCTTGGGAAAACGGGATACGCCATCAGAATAACCTCATCCCACATCTTTTGAGGATGGTAGCGGGGAGAGGATTTGAACCTCCGACCTCGGGGTTATGAGCCCCGCGGGCACTCCTGGCTGCCCTACCCCGCTGTCACGCAAAGAACAGAGCCAGAACATTATATCACTCTAATCCTTTAAAAACATTGCCCGCGCATATACTCTTCAGGGGAATGAGGAGTTCAGTCTTATCCGAACGGCGGAGCATGAGGATAGACGGGCGGCCTGACCCCCTCCTGTTCACATTCGCCTTGTTCTCAGGGGTCAGATGTTCCTCCCGTACCCTTCTTCCAGGGGCACTGCCTTCATTATGATCCAGGTCAGCGCTATTCCTGTCAGCAGGCCCAGGAGCACGAACCCTCCTATTGCCGCGAGCTGGGCTATTGTGAGCGGCACGACACCGAACAGGCCCGTGAGGGGCGGGAAGTAAAGTACCAGCAACTGCATCCCGACAGAAACCGCCAGGGCTATGTCAAGCCACTTGTTCGCAAAGTAGGGCATTCCTTCTTCGTACCTTATCACGAACAGTCTCACGAACTCGTAGAACACGAACCCGGTGAAGGCCATGGTCTGGGCTGTCTTCGGTCCCCAGAGCATCAGTCCGACGAAGAACGTTAGCAGGATCATCAGTGCTTTCTTCGTTCCTATGACGAAGATCATCCACTTGAGCCTCTTGTCTACAACACCCACTCTCTTGTCATGGGGCTTTCTTTTCATGACGTCCCTTGGGACTGGGTCCACTCCAAGGGTGAGGGCTATGGGACCGTCCGTGAGCAGGTTTATCCACAGTAGCTGCGGGGCTGTCACGAGCAGGAGCCCGGAGGAAATGGACGCGAAGAACACTGAGATGACTTCCCCGACATTGCACGTTAGCAGGTAGTTCACGAACTTCCTGATGTTGTTGAATATTGTCCTGCCCTGTTTTATAGCCTCTTCTATCGTGGCGAAGTTGTCGTCCAAGAGTATCATGTCAGCAACTTCTCTTGAGACATCGCTTCCCCTGATGCCCATTGCTATTCCAACGTCAGCAGCCTTGAGCGCGGGAGCGTCGTTCACCCCGTCTCCTGTCACGGCCACCGAGTTACCGTGCTCCTGGAGCACTTTCACTATCCTGTACTTGTCAGCAGAGCTCGCTCTTGCCACCACGTCAACCGTTTCCAGGGCCCTGACAAGCTCTTTGTCGTTCATCTTCTGAACGTCCGCTCCTGTTATCCCGTTTCCCTTGAGCCCGACCATCCTGGCTATTGTTACTGCCGTCTTAAGATGGTCTCCTGTGACCATTATCACCTTTATGCCAGCGTTCTGGCACTCCCTTATTGCTCCTGGAACCTCTTTCCTGGGAGGGTCGAGCAGGGCTATGAGCCCGAGGAACACGAGCCCGTCTTCAGGCTCTTTTTTGTCCTTTGCCTTCTTGTACGCGAGCGCGAGGACCCTGTAACCTTTTCCGGCGAGCGCGTCGTTCTCTCTTATTATCTTCTCCGCGGATTTCTTGTCAAGCCTTTTCTTCTTCCCGTTGACCATCACCCACTTGCTCTTCTCAAGAATCCTTTCAGGAGCCCCTTTGGTGAAGTAGTAGTACTCCCTGTTCTTCCTGGTTATCACTGTCATCATTTTCCTGTCAGAAGAAAAGGGTATCTCGCCCACCTTTTCCATCCTCTCGGAACCGATGTCCTGACAGGCTTCTATTATGGCGATTTCTGTCGGGTCGCCTACCATCCTCCCTCCTGTCCGGATGACGTCATGACAGTGCAGGCCCACGGCCGCGATCATCCTGGCCGTCTCGCTCTTCTTGTCAAGCTTTTTCTTTTCCTTCCAGTCGTAGTACACTGCCACTGCTTTCATCCTGTTTTCGGTCAGGGTTCCTGTCTTGTCAGTGAGTATTATGTTAACGCTCGCCAGCCCTTCCACTACAGGAAGTTTTCTGACGAGAGCGTTCTTTTTCACCATCCGCTTCGTCCCGAGGGCCAGGGCGAGAGTGCTCACCGCGGGAAGGCCTTCTGGGACCGCTGCAACGGCAAGGCTGACGGACACTAGCAGCACCTGCAGTGGTTCCATTCCCTGGGCCAGGAGCACTCCTGCCATGACAACCGTGCCTGCTATTATGGCCTTCCCTATTTTCTTCCCGAGAACGTTCATCTCCACCTGGAACGGGGTGAGAGAGTCTCTGGCCTCCTGTATCTTTCCAGCAATCCTGCCTATTTCCGTGTTCATTCCTGTTTCAACAACGACTGCTACAGCCTTTCCTTTGACCACGCTTGTCCCGGAGTACAGCATGTTCTTCCTGTCGGCCAGGGGTGTTTTCAGGGGCAGTACTCCTGCTTCCTTGGCTTCGGGAACACTTTCCCCGGTCAGGATGCTCTCGTCAGCCACGACCCCCTGTTCTTCTATTATCCTGCAGTCAGCGGGGACCACGTCCCCTTGTTCTACTATTATGATGTCTCCTGGAACGAGTTCGGCCGCGTCAATTATCTTTTCCCTGCCGTTCCGCCTGACTATCGCCCGCTTTCTGACCATCTTCTTGAGCATTTCAATGCTCTTCTCCGCGTTATAGTCCTGCCAGAACCCGAGCACTCCGTTCAAGCCGACGATTGTTATTATGAGGCCGGCGTCAGTGGCCTGTCCCACGAGCCCGGCGATGATCGCGGAAATGATGAGGACTATTATCAGAAAATCAGTGAACTGGGACAAGAAAATGCTCAGCGGGCTGACCTTCTTGTACTCCTTCAGCTCGTTAGGCCCGTACTCTGCAAGCCTTTTTCCAGCTTCTTCCTCGCTCAGGCCCTCGAGCCCTGAGTCAAGCGCTTTCAGCACTTCTCTTACGCTCATCGCGTGCCATTTCCTGTCGCGCATGACCATAAGAAACTTTGTTCTGGTTTAAACGGTTTTCCCTCGGCACGGTCTCGTAATGTCTTTTGAGCCCGTCAGGCCAGTAACACTCTCATGAGACGAGTGCTGTTCGCGCTGGCCATCCTGCTGTCAGCATGTCTTTCATGGCCTCAGGGAGAGCTGGTGGGAGGGTACGGGAAGCCTGTCGCGCTCAAGGTTGTCTCGGGCGGTTCAGGAATTGTTTCTCCTGGATGGGTTGACTACAGCGCGCTCCTCAGAGGGTACAACACGAGCCTGCAGGGTATAGTGGTCTTGGAGAACAACAGCCTGCCGGTCCGCGCGTGGGAGTACAGGATGGGGAACAAGAGCCTCGTGTACTGGAACGCTTCTCCCAACACCACCTACTACGTTTACGCTGGAGAAGGCGGCGGCACTGCCGCTAACGGCAGTGTCATAGAGTACCGTGACTTCTTTTACCTGATCCACCCGCCGACCCGACCCCAGCTGACGGAGTACCCTTGGTCCAATTACTACCCTTACTGTAACCGGACGAAGGACACTTCAGAAAACTGTGTTGTCAGAATCTGCAACTCCACTGACGGGTTCTACTGCTACGGGAGGACCAGGACCAAGACCCCTGACAATGGTACGACCGTACTGCTGAGCTTTACCGCGGGAAACCTGCAGGGCTGGGTTCAGGACGGGCAGGCGTGCAGGACCGGCTCGCGTTCCTGCTGCTGGGGGTGTAGCACGACCTGCTGGTGGTACGACTACAGGCCCTACAACGCGACGGTGTACCTTGACGGCGAGCTCCTGGCGGTATTGAACAACCAGAACACAGCGCACTGCGCGGACTGTCAGACGAGCCCGGAAGAATACCCTGCAGCAGGATACTCCTTTCACGTGACCGCCGGGCCCGGGAGCGTGCTGGAACTCAACGCATCATACCCTCAAGGGCTCGGACCATCCTGCACCCAGTGCAGCGTGCCAGTATGCCCGCCTAACACTGTTTTCTCGTACACCGCAGAGGTAAGTGTTTCCGAGAGCGTGCTTCCCTTCAACCTCTCATTACAGGACTACGAGGTCCTGAACAGGACCCTCGTACGCATCTCCTGCCCTAAGACCGTAAGGGTCGGCGGGAACGCTACAGTCATCCTGCAGAACCTTGGCACCGAGCCAGCTGAAAACACTGCCTTTTCAGGTCCGGGCGTTACCCTCCTCCTATCGTTCAACCGTACCGCGAACATCACCCTGCTCGTTTCAGCACAGGACATCAAAACACTCCGCTACGAGGTGTCCGCGTTCAAGGAAGGAGTGACCTGGAAGAAGGAGTGCACCACCCTGTTCTACGACGAGTTCTCGGAAGCGGCGGCTAACCTTACCTTCAACGGGACCGCCGCGAGCGCAAGGTACTGGAGGCGGACGAGGTACTACTTTAACCATTCTCCCGAGGACAGTGTCAGCCTGTTCTGCGCTAACGCCTCGCTCAACACGTCCTGTTACCAGGGAGAGTGCATTACCGTGCAGGAGTGTTCCGAGAGCCTGAACGCTTCAAGCAGGCTCGCGAGGGTCGAGCAGCTGCCTGGGACCGTCGCTTCCTTTAACAACGGGAGCGTGGCGTACGCGAGGGTGTTCGTGCTTCCCAACCCCTTGAACGAGAGCGTTACGGCAGTCTTTTTCTCAGGGAACCTTTCCTGGAACCAGACTATCCCCGCAGAAGGCCTGGAGTACCAGGAAAACCTTTCAGGAGAATTCCTCTCATGGGAAGGGCCCTTGAACGAGACCGCGGCAGAATGCGCTGAGCCAGGGAAACCTGTGAGGGCCAGGGCAGGCTTCCTGCTGAGGAACACCGCGCCCTTCAACGTCACCGCGTCCTTCTATTACGCCGGGGCTAACGCCACGTTCTCGCTGCAGGCCAACTCCACTGAGACCGTCACGATGGAGTACCTGGTGCCGGAAGACAAGGCCTCCGACCTTGAAGGATACTCTGCCTGCCCAAGGCCAGAGGAAGAACCTCGCGCCTCCTCAGGCGGGGCCTCTGGAGGCGGTGCGGCTGTAGCTGTCTTCCCAGCGCCTGCTAAAACACTCCCTCTTCCAGCAGCTCCAGCGCCGGAGAAGAACAACAGCACCAGTCCAGAGAACACCAGCAGGAAGGCAGAGTCTTCATCAGAACCTGCTCTCCTGAACGAAAGCGTTCCTAAGACCCTTCAATTACAGGAGCTTCCTTCAGCGACCTTCACGGCTTCAGGAACAAGCGTTGTTGCTGTGGGAGACTTTGACGAGTGCCTTGTCAGCGTCCTAGGCAAGCGCTTTAAAATGCGTCCTGGGGACAGGGTAGAATGCGGCGGGAACGGCACTGCTGTGCTCTCGTACGAGTGCGTCAAGGGCAACGCGACCGTTTCAGGGGAAAGCGTTCTAGCACTCGTCCCCTTGCTCCCGCAGGAGAACAGGAGTGGGACGAGGGTTACCGGGGCATGGTACGCTGGCATTGGAACGCTTCCAGCGGTCCTGCTGCCTCCTGCCGCGGCAGGGCTCTCAGCAGTCCTGATATTGTTAAAAAGGCTGAAGTAGTATACTAAGAACCATGTACACTCGCATGATCCCAGCACTACTGCTGCTGGTTACGGCCTCCCTGGCGGGCGTTTCCTTTTACTCTACCGGAAACGATAACCTGACAGACGCCGGATCCCCTGAAGACTACTACTTTACCCTGTCAAACGACTACGGGACGAACGTGACCTGGTTCAACATAACCCTGCCCACAGGGTTCGTGGTGGACGAGGGAAAGTCAGACCCAGCGGACCAGAAGAACGGCAGCACCTACTCCTACAATGTCTCGCTCCAGCCAGGAGATTCTGTTACCAAGAAAATAAGAGCCCAGGCTCCTTCACCCTCTAATGACTCGTACTACCAGATAATCGCGGCCTGCGACCAGGAGACAGTTTCCCTCGGGGTCAGCGTGCTCGCTCCCCTGCTCAGGGTGACCTGGTACTCTGCTCCCGGGAGAGTGCTCGCTAACCAGGTTTTCAGCGTGAACTTCACGGTAGAGAACGTCAGGGACTCCTCGCACTCGGGAGCGCTTTACTCGGTAGGCAGCCTGACCTCCCCGAACACTGACTACCAGGTCATCTCAGGCGCTGACATTCCCCTGCTCGCTTCAGGCGGAGAACAGAACGCGAGCATTGTCATGCAGGCCCCTGACCATGCGCTGACACAGAATCTTACTCATACTGTCTACTCCAGGATCGCGCCCTTCACTTACAGGGACGAGTTCAGCACGCTGATAAAAACAGTGTACCCGAGGGTTAACATTAGCGTGTACAACGACTCCTCCTACTCCGTCCCAGCCCAAGAGTTCCTCCCGAACCAGACGGTGTACATAAGGGTGACCGTTGAAGACCCTGATGACGGGACCCTGATCCCAGGGAACCTGAGCATAAGAATTTTTGACAACGATTCCGCGACAGTACTGTCCCTGGAGAACTTCACCCAAGAGCAGAGGATAGCGTACACCCTGAACTCCACGGCCGTGAGCGGCAACTGGACGGTCACCGCGGAAGAGCTTACGAGCAGGGCCTCCGCCCGCGCGCAGTTCAAGGTAAGGGCGGTCCTTTCAGGCCTGAGCATAAGAACGTGCAGGAGCAGCCCGTGCAACCAGGACACGAGCCACTTTGCTCCAGCCGACACGCTTTACGCCGTGATAACACCAGTGGACCAAGCAGGCAGGCCTGTGACCGAGGACTATAACACGAGCGTGACCGTGACCGTGGACTGGAACAACAGCCTCGCGGGCCAGGACCAGGGAACAGGAGAACTCTCAGTACCCCTCCCGGACGACTACTGCACTCTCACGGTCAACGCGAGCGCCTGGAACCAGCAGAGTAACGTGAGCGGGGCGAAGCACGTTGACATTCCTCTGTTCTACTCTATCACGCTATCACCGTCACAGCCGTACAACTACGGGCAGGCCGTGACCGTGAACACGAGCTTCACGGACGCTGGCGGCAGCCCAGACTCTCCCGACTTTTTCCTCGCGAGAGTGTCAGACGATTCAGGAGAGTACACTAACAGCACGAGCCCCAACTTCTGGTTCACGGTCTCGGGAACGGTGGACCGGAACGAGGCCCAGGCTCTTGAAGTGTACTACTCAAAATCCCACTACAACGCTTCTTTCTCCACGAGCCTGAGCGTCACGAACCAGCTGCAGGTCCGCGAGAACTTGCTCTCAGAATACCACACGGGAGAAACAGCGAACTTCTCGTTCGAAATCGCTCACGCTAACGGACAGCCCGCGACCGCGAACGTTACCGTTCTGCTCGTGCAGCCTAACTCTTCTGCCAGGATCCTGTGGCAGGGCACTGCCCACGAGCAACTGCTGCAAGAGTACTTCGGGCAGGACACGCAGACGGGAACGTGGAAGGTGGTTTACAACGTGTCAGATGCTCACGGTAACAACGCGAGCCTGGAGAAGACGTTCCAGTTCTTGGTGGGCGTCACCGCGGTCATGAGCGCTCCTGGCAAGGTGATGGAAGGCTCTTGGTTCACCGTGAGCGTACAGGCTAACAACAGCCTGCCCTACCCTGTCAACGTTTCCGCGACACTGAACAACGCGGACAAGCAGACGTCACTCATAACATCCAACGGCTCGCACACGTTCTCCTGGACCACTGTTCTGAGCTCGTCAGGCGTCCTGACGGTCAGGCTGGAGTGGAACGGCGGGCACCTCCTGCTGTCCAAGAGCATTACAGTGAGACCGTCAGGAGGAAGCTCTGGGTACGTGTGGTACTGGACTCAGGAACCTAAAGAGGAAGAGGAAGCGCAGGCCAAAGAGGCTGCCGGAGAAGAGGAGGAGCCGGAACCAGCTCCAGAGATAACAATGAGACTATACACTCCGGAGGAAGGGGGGAGGTACTACAATCCGGTTACCGTGGGAGTCGTCTCCAACGCTGAAGAATGCGTGCTGCAAGAGTACAACAGGACCCTGTCAGGAGGCGCTTTCGGGAACTACTACACCCGGCTGAACTTCACCCCTGGAATAAACAGGATCCGCGTCTCATGCTACAAGGGCAACCTCAGCGTGACGGCAGAGAGAACTTTCTTCGTGCTCTCAAGGCCCGGGGAACAGGAGCCTGCTGTCCAGAACACTGCAGAGGATAACGGGACACTGTCCGGAGGCACGAGGGTTACTGGGCACGCGCTGTTAGGAGGCAGTACAGCGCTCGGCCTTGCCGCGGCCGCGGGGTTCTTCGCTCTCGCGGTGGGCCTCAGGGTGATAGGCCCGAGGGTCAGGAGAAGGTATCCGATAGAAGGGCCTGCCGGGTGGAAGAGGTTCTTCAGGCCCTGAACCCCTGCTCTCCTACTAGCGGGACGAACACCACCGGGAACCCGAGATCTTCCTCAGTAAGTCTTCCTCCCTTCTTTGAAACCCTCACCATTCTCTGGGAGTGCCTCGGGCCCACTGGTATGACCATGATCCCTCCCTCGGAGAGCTGTTCTCCCAGCGCCCTCGGGACCTCCGGGGCCGCGGCGGTCACTATTATCCTGTCAAAGGGCGCGTGTTCAGGCAGTCCCAGGCTACCGTCCCCCACGACAACCCTAACGTTACGGTAGCCGGTTCTCTCAAGATTCCTTCTAGCGTACTCCGCGAGCTCGGGAATCCTTTCCACGGTGTAAACGATCCCGTCAGGATCAAGCTCTGCGAGCAGGGCGGCCTGGTACCCTGACCCCGCACCCACCTCCAGTATCTTCTGACCGTTCTCCACCTGCAGCGCTTCAGTCATGAACGCCACCACGGACGGCTGGGAGATGGTCTGCCCCGAGAACAAGGGAAGCGCGTCGTCAAAGTAGGCGTACGGCCTGTGCTCGGGGAGCACGAACTCTTCCCTGGGAACCTTCAGGAAGGCCCTCCTGACCCTCTCGGTTTTTATCATCCCGGTCCTGCAGAGGAGGTCAACGAGAGCCTTTCTCTCTTCTTCCCCGCTCATGAAAGAACATTAGGAAAAAGTGTTATATATGACCGGCTTCCTTTCTCCCTCAGGTGGTCTGATGATCAGAAGAGTTCTCTTGATCGCGCTGGTCATGCTGTCCCTGGCAGCAGGGTTTCCTGAAGTGGACCTGAAGCTCAGGAACGTTCAGTTCCTGCCCAGCCCCGTGAGCCCTGGGAGCGAGGTGACCCTGCAGGCCACGCTCGTGCACGAGGGAACCCTGTCCTACAAGAACGTTGTCCTAGAACCAGTGTACGTCAGCCCGCTCCAGCCGGTGACAGAAAAGGTGGTCATACCGAGAATGGACCCCGGTCAGAGGTTTCCTGTGACGATAAAGTTCAGGGTAGCTGACGGCACGCCCTCTTCAGTGTACCCTCTTGACATAAAAGTTTCTGACACTAACATAGAGTACGGGGACTACGCCGAGAAGACGATTACCGTGAGCGTCCCGGTTTCCTCAACCCCCCTGCTCTCGCTGTCAGGAGCAGAACAGCATAACGTGAGGCCAGGTTCAGAGTTCGTCCTCGCGTTCAACGTGTCCAACAAGGGAGGTCTGCACACGGGGAAGATGACTGTCTCGCTGTCATTCCAGGCTGATCCCGGGTTCATGTTCTACACGAGCAACCCCCTGCTGGACGAGGGAGTGCCCGCAGGCTCCTGGAAGAAGATAGAGTTCAGGGGAAGGCTTTCCCCGAACGCCGTCCCAGGAGCCTACGAGGGCGTGCTGAAGATCTCGTGCTCCGGAGGAGAGTTCTCGTTCCCGGTGTACGTGCTGGTGGAAGGGCACAAGCAGTTGGAAATAATGAACGTCTCCTCTGGGCTGACCGTGGGGTCAGAGGGCAGCGTTTGCTTCTCGTTCCGCAACCCTCTGGGCATAAGAATAACCGGCGTGCGGGTCAGGATATCGTCCGACGCGTTGCCCCTCTCAATGCAGGACCCAGAAGTCTACTATGACTCCCTGAGCCCAGGAGAAGAAAAGCGCGCGTGCTACCGCGCGTTTGTTGACAGGAGCGTTCCTCCAGGCTCCTACCCCGTGACAGTGTCCCTGTCATCAGACCAGGTCAGCAAGACAGCGTCCGTTGACGTTCTCGTGAAGGGAGTTCCCAGGCTCTCCCTGTCAAGCGTTTCCTACGACGTGGACAGGATCGTTCAAGGAGCTCCCCTGCTCCTCTCGGTACAGCTTGAGAACACTGGAACAGGAGACGCGAGGAACGTCAGGATCACGATATCAGGCCCCCAGGGCCAGTCAGAGCAGAGGATCGGGACAATAGAGCCTGACGACACAGGGACAGGGGTTTTCGACGCGAGGTTCCCTGACACGGGCAAGGAATGGGTCACGGTGACCGCCTACTACGAGGACGATTACGGGACACAGTACCAGCAGTCCTTCAAAGCCCAGGTTCTGGTGAACCCGAGGCCTGCTGACTACACTCCCTTCATCGCGGCCGCGTCGGCCGCAGCCGTTTTCCTCGCGTACCTCGGAAGAAAGCGCAAGAGAAAGAAGTGGCTTAGGAAGGTCTTCTGATGCTGCTGTTCGCGGTGAAGAGCCTTTCAAGGAACAAGACCAGGACAGGACTGACCGTGCTCGGGCTCGCGGTAGCCGTGATGGGAGTTGTGTCCCTGCTGTCAATATCAGAGGGCCTCAGGGAAAGCGTTATCTCTTCCCTCGAGAAGGTGCAGCTTGTTCTGGTAACCTCAGAGGACGCGATGGGACCGAGCGTTTCCGTACTGGACGAGAGCCTGATGAGCGACGTGCAGAGGGTAGAGGGAGCCAGGACGGTGGCCGAGGCAGTCATATACCCTGTGGTGGTAGGAGAAGAGAGGGCTGTCACGACACCTGTTTTCGCTATGGGAATAGACCCCGGGCAGGACAAGAGCATGAAAAACCCGGTCATCTCCGGGGGGCTGGTCGCTGGAAGCATGTTCTCCGGCACGTCAGGGCACAAGGTCCTGCTCTCCAAAAAGATTGCGGACAAGTACAAGAAGAAGGTCGGGGACACGATCACCATTAACGGCGTTAAGTACAAGGTCACCGGGATAACGGACCCGAAGATATCCATACTGAACAGTATGGTGTTCGTTCCCCTGGACACTGCCAAGCAGTACTCCGGCAAGGGACAGGACAAGGTCTCCGTCTTTTTCGTGGAACCAGAGGATCCTGAGCAGGCTAGCGCGCTGGCCAGGAGAATAGAACTATCAGTCTCAGGGGTCTCCGCCAACACCGTCTCCGAGATGGCCGGGACTGCCGAGTCCCTGCTGGCTGAAATAGACGCGTTCTTCGTGCTCATATCCTCCTTTTCCATCGTGGTCGGGGCCCTGATAGTAATGAACACCCTGTACATGAACGTTCTCGACCGGACCGCTGAAATAGGCGTGCTCAGGGCAATGGGCTGGACCAAGGATGACGTGATGAAGGAGGTGATGCTGGAGTCCTTCGTCCTGGGAATAATGATTTCAGGAGCGGGGATTGCCTTGAGCCACGTTCTCAAGTACGCGGTTCTTGACAACCTGCTCACGTTCCCGACAACGATAACCCCCTGGCTCATGCTGGCAGGATTCCTGCTGGCGGTCACAGTGTCCCTGCTCGGAGGAGTATACCCCGCGATGAAAGCGGCTGGAGTGGATCCTGTGACAGCAATAAGAACGGAGTGATGGAGCTTGATCGTGCTGGACAAGGTGACCAAGGTCTACAAGGTCGGGGAGACAGAGGTGCACGCGCTGAAAGGCGTTTCCCTGAAGGTCAGGCCAGGGGACTTCGTTTTCATCGTAGGGCCGAGCGGTTCGGGAAAGACGACACTCCTGGAAATAATGGGGGGTCTCATGACTCCCACGAGCGGCAGGGTGCTCATAGACGGGAAGGACATAAGCAAGTTCAACGACTGGCAGCTCAGCCTCTTCAGGAGGAACAGGATCGGATTCGTCTTCCAGAACTTTAACCTGATACCCTCGCTCACGGCCCTGGAGAACGTTCTCGTGCCGATGATCCCTGAAGGCATTACCAAGAGCCTGGAAAAAAGGGCCCGGGAACTGCTGAAAGAAATGGGGCTCGGGCACCGGCTTCACCACACTCCAGGCCAGCTGAGTGGGGGAGAAAAGCAGAGGGTTGCGATAGCCAGGGCCCTGATAAACGAGCCCCTGATAGTACTGGCTGACGAGCCGACAGGCGAGCTTGACACGGCCACGGGAGCAATGATAATGGACTACATGAGAAAACTTAACAAGGAAAACAACCTCTCATTCGTGATAGTAACCCATGACGTGGAGTACATAAGAAAGAGTGACAAGTTGTACCGGATAAAGGACGGCCTATTACACCATGTGAGGAGAGTGGGATAGCGTGCTCTTGTTCTCGCTCAGGAACCTGGCCAGGAGCAGGACCCGGACCCTCATAATGGTGATAGGAATAGGAATTGCTGTAGCAGGATTCATAGGGCTCGTCTCGTTCTCCCACTCCATAAAAACAACGTTCCACGAGTCGCTTGACGTGATAAGCGGTATAATGGTAATGCAAAAAGGAGCCGTGGACACTCCCTTCTCCTTTGTTGACGAGGATGACTCGGCGAAGATCGCGAAAGTGTACGGGGTTAAAACAGTCATCCCCCAGATAACAGGAGTCGCCAGGGAGATTGACGGGAAGAAAATAAGCGGGATCTCGTTCACCGGAATGTACTCTTTCCTGGGAGAAGACCCTGCCAAGGCAGAGGAGGAAAACCTTCTCAGGCAGTACCTGTCAGAAGGGAGGTACCTGCAAGAAGGAGACGAGAACGCGGCTGTCATAGGCAGGAAGATAGCAGAAGACTATAACAAGAGGATAGGCTCCACAATAACCGTGAACGGCTACCGTTTCAGGGTCGTCGGAATATACTCTTCCGGGATTGACTTCATGGACAGCATGATAGTCATACCCATAGAAAAGGCTCGGAAGATGGCAGGCCTGCCCAAGGGAACCGTGAACGATTTTTACGTGGAAGTGGACGACCCGAAGAAAGCGGGGGCCATAGCAGGGATAATAGAAGACCTGTTCCCGGAGTACCAGGCCAGCACCTCTCAGGACTACGCAGAAGAGATGGGAGGAGTGCTCTCGTCAATAGACATGTTCTTCCTCGCGGTCGCGGGCATAGCCCTTGCAATAGGAGGGATAGGCGTCCTGAACACCATGATGATGTCAGTGGCCGAGAGGAAAAAAGAGTTCGGGGTCCTGAGGGCAGTGGGCTGGACCGACGATGACGTCATGAAAATGATCATACAAGAGTCCTTCTTCCTGGGCCTGTTAGGAGGAGCGGCGGGCATGCTCCTAGGGTATCTTGCGCTGGCAGGAGCCGCGGGAGTAATGCCATTCAAGATCGTTGCCGAGCCGACCATTTTCGCTGAAGGGCTCCTGCTCTCTGTGGTCCTTGGGGTTGCAGGAGGATTGTATCCCGCGTGGAGGGCGAGCAGGCTGGAGCCCACGATAGCAATGAGGGACTAGCCTCCAGCAAAACCGTACTCCTGCGCCAGCTGAGAGGTCCTGACCGCCACGGCGAGGAACAGGAACAGCAGGGTAAGAGTAGGAAGTTCCCTGACCAGAACGTTTTCAACCGTCACAATACCTGTTGACAGGAGCAGCACCCAGAAAGAGTACACCACAAGGTTCAGGAAAGAGTACATCAGCACGGTCACAAGTTTTTTCACGAGCCCTGGAGTGAACTTTTTCCTGCTCGTGTACACCAGCCAAGACCCGTAACAGCTGAAGGCCAGCGCGAGAAAGCTTACGATCAGGCTCTCTATGCTCATAACATCATCCTCCTACAAGACTATTACCTCGTCAGCGAACTGCGAGACCGTCCTAATAACCTCCTCGTCCTCCTCCCTTTTCAGGGACATGAGTACTGTCTTAACCCCGTAAGCCCTGACCCTCGCGGTCAGGAACTGGGAGAACTTCTCCACCGTCCTGGCCTCATTGCTTATCAGCATCGTGCTAAGAGAGTCCAGGAACAGGAAATCCTTCCCAGGAAGCACTTGGGAGAGGGTGACTCCCAGGTCGGTCAGGCCGGAGGGGGTGTTGATGAAAACACAGTCAGGAGCAGGGCCTGTCTGCACACCGCTGGCCTTGGAAATCATGTCAATAAAGAAAACGTTCTCCACCTTCACGCCCTCCTCGGAGAACTTTTTCTTCAGGTAAGAGTACGGAGCGTTAAGGGTTACGTACACCCCCCTGAGCCCAGCGTCAGTAAACTCTTTCAGCAGGAGCGTGTTCGTTTTGGTGTACTCCATTGACCTGACGGTAACCAGGATGACCCCGTTCTCCTTCTTTCTTATTATTCTCCTGACCTTCTCCAGTCCCTTAATCCAGCTCTACCCCCTTGGGCCCAACATCAAACCTGAACTCCACCCTCTTGGGCTTTATCCCGTTCATCCTCTTTATGAAGAGCTTGTTGTCCCTGAGTTCTATCGTGCCGTCTGTCAGGAACTCGAGCATGCTGTGCATCTCTTGAGAGAACGTTCCTTCCTCGGCGACCAAGAGCATGCACGCCCTCTTGTCCTTCACAAGGGCTATCATGGCCTGCACGAACTTTTCAACCTGCTTGTCAGTATTGTACATGAAAAGGCTTGAAAGAGAGTCAAAGCATATTCTCTCCACCCTGGCGTTTGAAAGCACGTTGTCAAGAGCTTCAAGGAATCCTGTCAGGTCCGACAGGTCAACGCCACCCTCCTTGCCGACAAGCCACGAGTAGCCGTCCACGAACCTCGCCTTCAGTTCGAGGCCCATCCCCCTTGCTATCTGCACTATCTCCTCAGGATAGTTGTTCGTGGCAATGTATATGCTGTCCTCTCCCGAGGCAGCGAACTGCACGCACAAGGCGGTCTTGCCCGACCCAGGCGGGCCTATGACGAGCACGGCGCTGGGTATCCTCAGGCCCCCGCCAAGGGACCTGTCAAGCAAGGGCACGCCCGTGGGTAGCCTTTCCTCCTTTTTCTTTTTAGCATTCTTTTTCTTAGCGGTCTTCGCGGGCATCCGAGTAGAAAAGAAAGAGGCAACATATAAAAAGGTTGGTCAGCAAAAAAACACAGGAGCAAGAAAGGGAAGGTAGCTCAGACTGGGAGAGCACACGGCTGAAGACCGTGGTGTCCCGGGTTCAAATCCCGGCCTTCCCACCACCAGAAAAACGTAGGAGGCCCGCCCTGATGCTGAAGACAATCGTGTACTTCGCGCTCGTGATCGCGCTCGTTTTCCTGGTCTGGCAGTACGTTCTCCCCACTGTCAAGCCCCCTGAGCTCGTGAGCCAGGCTTCCAGTCCCGGAAGCGCTAAGGAGGCCATGGTCAAGGGGCTGAAGGACTCGTACGGCGCGTGGGTGGTGATGGAAGAGGGAGAGTACGATTTCACCGAGGGAGAAAAGTACTCAAGAGAGTCCCTGCAGGTGAGCAGTGTCTTCGGGGACATCCTGTTCTACTGCGAGCAGGGCCTGCCGTGCCAGGGCAATCCTGATCAGGCGTTCATCCGAGCAAACTTTACGGCCAGTGTGACCGTGTACTGCCCCTACCAGAAGGACCACTGCTGCGTAGGAATAGGGTACAAGCCAACAAAACTCGCGGACGTGTGCTGATGAAAACCGCGTACATCGCGCTGTTACTGGTCGTGCTAGCACACGCGGGAGCCAGCATCCCCGCACACCATCTGGGCACGGCAGAGTACCTGCTGAAAGCCAGCGCGGAGGGGCAGGGGAAACTGAGGCTGCCTGGAAACTACTCCTGGCAGAAGGTCTACGGGAACGTTTCCGTTGACGGGAACGGAGCGTACGCGTGGCTGCAGGACGGAGGAACGGCCAGCGTTACCGTGACGGTGGACTACTCCAGCGCCAGAATAAAAGAGGACGTCCCGCTCCCGGTTGAAGGGATGGAGTACTACACTCTCTCCAGCAAGACAATACCCCTAACCCCGGAGGTCAACGCGACCGCAGAGCTCGTGGCAGGGGACGCGGGCACAGAAGCAGAGGCGGTCGCGCGCATTTTCGAGTGGGTGGTCAACAGCATACAATCGCAAGAAGTTCAGGGATCGCCTGACGCCTCGCAGGTGATTGAACAGAAGAAGGGAGAGTGCAGGGAGAAGGCAATCGCCTTCATAGCCCTGCTAAGGGCGAGGGGGATCCCGGCGAGATACGTTTCAGGACTGCTGTATTCCAACAATCAGACCATCCTGCACGCCTGGGCGGAAGTCTATTTCCCAGGAGAAGGGTGGGTGCCCTTCGACCCTGCCCAGGCCGAAGCGGTATACCTTGACGCGGGGCACGTGAGGCTCTGGAGCGCCCTGGACCCCGCTGAAGTGCCCATAGTACGGGGACAGGATTACTCCCTAACGCTCCTGGACTACACCCAGAAGAAGGACTGTTACTCCGCGAGCGTGTCAGGCGAGAAGACAGTGTACAGGGGGAGCAAGTTCTCGTTCAACATTACCGTGGACAGCGAGTGCCCTCCCCTGATAGGAGTGTTCAGGGTAGTGTCAGGCCCGGGAATAGACGCGGGAGGCCCGTACAAGGCGTTCCCGGTTCTCCCCGGGAAAAGAGAGCGCGAGCTCACGGCCGTGCTGAAAAAAGACTCAGGAGACCTTGAACAGTTCACGCTCGTCCCAGGAGAAGGAGTGCTTAAAGTGCGCGCCGTAGGCCCTAGGATAGTGAAAGGAGGAAGGATAACCGTCCAGAGCCTTGAGAAAACAGGATCAGGCGACAGTCTTGTCCTCACTTTCTCCCTGTACAATCAGGGAGAGTCTCCCAGGACCGCGACCGTTGTCTTCAAGTCCCCTGAAGAAACCCTGTCAAAAAAGAGGGAGTTAGGTCCAGGAGAGACTGCGATAGTGCAGCAGTCATTCAAGCGGAAGGACTTCCCGTACTCAGTGGTCCTGGAAGTGCTTGACGGGGACCACGTAGTGTACACCGGCCAGGTGATGGTCCCCGCAACCGCGAGCCCAAGCGTGGAGTACGATTTCACGAGCGTGTTCCTGCTCGTGCTGGGAGCTGTCCTGTTCGCGGCCGGTCTCCTGCTGATATCACCCTACGTTGTCAAGGGCAAAAAACCGTTCGGAGGAGACGTGTTCTGAGAAGAAGGGGAAGCAAGCCAAGGTGGGTCCGGAGACTCGCTCTTGATAGAATAAGAGCCCTGTTCGAGTTCGCCAGAGCAAACCTCAGGAACTCCAGAGAATACGTGGGCCTGGCGGTCAGGATATCCAAAAAGTATAACGTGAGAATACCTTTCAGGAGAGAGTACTGCAAGAAGTGCCATGTGCTCTGGATCCCGGGGAAAACGGTCAGGGTGAGGACCGACCGGAAGAACAAGAGGGTGGTCTACACGTGCCTTGAGTGCGGGCACAGGCAGTACTACGGTTACCACAGGAAGCGCAAGGCTTAAAAAAGCCTTTTCCAGAAAATGATTAGGTGAAACAATGGTCTCCATACTAGAAGTTCCAGCTGACAAGCTGATAGAAAAGGTGAGCAGCAAGCTCAAGGAAATGCCGGAGATAAGCCCCCCAGCCTTTGCCATGCACGTGAAAACCGGGGTCCACAAGGAAAGAAAGCCTGACAACCCCGACTGGTGGTACGTGCGTGCGGCAAGCGTGCTCAGGAAAGTTTACCTGAACCCTGGGATCGGCGTCCAGAGGCTCAGAACATGGTACGGGGGGGCCAAGAACCTTGGAGTAGGCCCAGAACACCACAGGAAAGCCTCTGGAGCGATAATAAGAAAGATAATGCAACAGCTTGAGGCAGCGGGGCTGCTGGAGAAAAAGCAGAAGGGAAGGGCTGTTTCTCCCAAGGGAAGGTCCCTGCTGGACAAGACCGTCCTAGAACTGCTCGGAGGTAAGAAGAGTGCTACCGGAAAACAACCCGCAAAGCGAAAGTCTGGAAAAGGAACTGGAGCAAAGAAGACAACTAAAACTACTGCTAAGAAGAGCACTGGAACCAAGCGCGCTGGAAAGACTGGAAAGAGTAAGACTAGCAAACCCAAGTCTGGCGGAAAAAGCTGAGCAGGCCGTGATACAGTACTACTACACCACAGGGACTATTGTGACAGAACAAGCCCTTATCACGCTCCTCTCAAAACTCGGGCAGAAAAGGAGAACCAGGATAATAAGAAAATGAGGTTATTGTTATGACAAGCAAGAAAGGAGAAAACTTCAAAAAAGGCCTTATCAAGGAAGCAAGGTCTAACAAGAGAGCCCCGGTATGGGTTTACCTGAAGACCCACGTGAGGGAGTACATAACCAGTGCAAGGAAAAGGCACTGGAGAGCAACCAACTCCAAGAAAGGAAAAAGAGTAAGGAAAAAGCTCGGAGGGGTTAAAGCATGAGCGAGAAAAAAGAAGCAGCAATTCAGGCGAAGACCCTGAAAAAGGCTGAAGAAAAGAAAGCAGAAGAGGAAGAGAAAAAGGCAGAGCCTGAGAAGAAGACCGCTAAGAAAAAGGCAGAAGCGAAGACCAAGAAGAAGGCTGAGGAGAAAAAGGAAGAAAGGATCATGACACTCTCGCTCAGGGACGCGTGGGCCAGCAAGAGGACCAACAGGACGAGAGCAGCCGTGAAGGTGCTCAAGAGACAGCTCAAGAGGCACGTGAAAAAAGAGGTCAAGATAGACAAGAGCCTGAACGAGCTCATCTGGGCAAGAGGAGACCAGCATCCTCCCAGGAAAGTTAGGGTAAGAGTGGTCATAGGAGCAGAGACCGCCACAGCCTATCCTGCAAAGTGAAGAGAGAATGATAGAAAGGGC
>JAJSAI010000001.1 GCA_024274695.1 archaeon
TACTCCACCTGGAAAAGGCGGCCGTCAGGGCTGAAAACTGTTATAGCGCGATCGTACGCTTGGGTTGAAACACCAGGATACATGATTCACTCCTCCTTGTGTTGGTCGATAGTCTCAAACAATCCAATCTTTTTAACCTTTTTCAGGCGCTTCAGGGTGCCTGAAACATCGTGGGTGAGCACAGAAGCTGGCTCTCCTGCTATTCTTCTTATCAGAGCAAGCGCTGCTATTACTTCTTCAACCTTTTCCGCTCCCGCCCTTAAAATACCTTTCTGTTCTTCTGGATCGTACTCTATTACCCTGAAGCCTGCTGCTGCCGCGCCCAGCGTCCCAACGTACCCTGTCACCGCATTACAGACCGCGGCCACCACTTCTTTCTTGGGCAGGGGGTTCCTGGACTCTACCGTGAACGAGATGTACCTTTCTCTTTCCTTCAGGTATGCTGGGAACGGTTTCATCCTTTTAACACCTTCTCCCAGGCGTGGGAGCACGCCCATTTCGCCTGAGGTCTTGTAAGCCCCAGGGTGTGCCCGAAGGCCTCGAGCATTCTAGGGTTCTTGAGCCCTGCGGGGCCTGGAGCATTGGAGACTATAATGACCTCAGCCCCGTACTTTTTGCATATTCTCACCGTGAGTATCATGCTGTGGATCCAGCCTGCCCTTCTCAAGCCCTCCCTTTCTGCCACGCTCTGGAGGGTTAGCGCGACTCCCGCGTTCTTATGCGCGATTTTCTTGGCCAGCACGGGGTCCAGCAGTGTCTTCCTCTCGTTCAGCGGGTCGATTATGACCGTTCCTTTTCTCACGTTTTTCAGGATCTCCTGATACCTGTCCGAGGAGACCGTGCGCAGGTCATCGTGAGAAAAAATCTGGTGGAATCCCAGTACTTCGGCCGCTTTTTTCAGTTTCTTGTCCTGCACTAGATCATAGTATCTCATGAGAACAGTTCCTCCGCTGACCTGATCATGTTTTCTCTTGTGGCAGGGTATGCTGCCAGTTTTATTCTGACTTTGATCACGTCCCCTCCTTTCCCGAGAACTACGTTTCCCTTGCTTGCCTCCTGCTTGTCTATTCTCACGTGCAGTATCCCTTCGGGGTCTATCCTTTCCTGGATAGACTCTCTCAACTCTTGCAGTTCTGGGTCGGGCAGTCCGAGCACTATGTTCTCTATAACCCTCCTGATCTCTGACTGTTTTCCTGTTTCTGCCCGGAGCATCCAGAACACTGGCCCGTGAAAACTCTGGTACTCTTCTCTTCTGATGGGCAGGTCTCCTGCAATCGCCTGCAGGGCCTTTTCTACTTTTTCCTCGTCTTCTGTAGGGTACAGGAAACACTCGACCCATACCCTTGTGGCGAGCCTCTTCATTGTTTCCTCTTTGCTTTCCTGGCCGCGCTTGTCTTTGCCCTGAACACTCTTCCCTTGTCCTTTGCTATCCTGCTGAGCTCTTTGTCCTTCTGGATTTCCGGCCTGCTCGGGTCAACCATTATCACTTCATAGTACTTGTACTGCCCGTCCTCTCCTACCCAGTAGGAGTTCACTACTTCAAGGCTCTTGTACTTCCTTCCAGCCCTCTCTTCCGCTATCCACTGCAGGCTCTTCCTCCTCTTTTTTTTGAGGGTTCCCATTCTCTTGGGCCTTCTTCTCGCGTTAGGCCTCTCGTGCTTTCCAGAGCTCCTTTTTACCCTTACCCTGACTACTATGACTCCCTTCTTGGCCTTGTAGCCCAGGGCTCTTGCTCTGGCCAGGTTTGAGGGCTTTTCAACCCTTACGATAGAACTAGTCTTCCGCCATTCGATCAGCTTCTGCTTGTAGTGTTTTTTCAGTTCAGGGTCTTTGCCCGAGTACTCTTTTTGAAAAGTTTGCTTCAGCATCTGCACGAAACTCATTCTTGTTACCTCCTTAACCGTTCTCCCGAAAGGGAACATTCGGTGCGCTGGGTAAGATTTCAAGAAAAATGGTATTTAAATGTTTACTTTTTCTTTTTCCGGTAGACTCCCAGGTCCGTCATCACGAATCTTTTTCTCTCAGGATCCCATACCGCGTTACCTGGGTTCAGGTCAGCGATTACTATCCTGCCGTCAACCCTTTTCTCCTCGTCGTCCAGGTTCTTTTTCCACAGCTCTTCTTCCCCGAGCGCTCTTTTGATCTCTTCCACGGTCTTCTGGTACTCTCTTTCTATGTCCTCTGGAGTCATGTCCTTCAGGAGCCCTTTTTTCGCCTGGAACATGAGATCATAGTATGTCATGCCGTTACCGACCATCTCCTCTTCCCAGATTATCTCTCCTTTTTTCTTGTCCACTGTTATGCGCACCGGCCTTGCCACTGGATGCCCTCTTGAGAAGAGCTCTCTCTGTAGCTTGAACCTGGCTATCATCTCCTCTGGAGTGATGAGCCTGCCGGTTTCAGGATTCCGCCCTATCTTGTACCTCTTGACGACCCTTTTTCCCCTGGTCTCGGTGCTCACGAGCAGGATATCCCTTGACTCTGCCCTGCCCAGAATCTTTTCTTTCCTTGTTCTCTCCCGCTCGGGAAAAAGCTTGAGAAACTTTTTCCTCTGGCTCTTGAGAAGTCCCCTGAGCCTCTTGGATCCTTCGGCCATGGCCTAACGTAAACGAAACCCTATTATTACACTTTCCCCCTCATCTAACTCATGGCGTTACGCAACATCCTACTGGTGGCTGTAGTGGTGCTGGCTGTAGTGCTCGCCGGCCTTTATTTATCAGGTGCCTTTAACCTGCCTCCAGAGCACTATCCCCCTTATCACGCGCAGAACGCCAGCAAGCTCGTGCAGAAGCAGGCGGGGGCCAGCAACACTTTCGCTTTCGAACTGTACCAGGAGCTCGCGAAGCAGGAGCCTGATAATATTTTCTTTTCTCCTCAGTCCGCGCGCGTGGCCCTTGCGATGGCCGCCGAAGGGGCTAGGGGGAACACCAGAACCGAAATGCTGAACGCCCTTCACCTCCCTTATAATGATTCCGTGCGCAGGCAGTACTTCAAGAACCTGATGCAGTCAATAACCTCTTCAGAAGAGTACAATTTTTCCGAGGCCAACGCAGTCTGGATAAAAGAAGGGTATCCTATTCTCCCGGATTATATCAGCACGGTTCGGGAGTACTATCTTTCCGAGGTGCACAACACAATTTCTCCTGATGAGATAAACGCGTGGGCAGAAGAGAAAACCCACGGCAGGATAAAAAGGATAGTCGGGCAGCTTCCTCCTCTGACCAGGATGGTGATAACGAACGCGGTGTACTTCAAGGGCAAGTGGGAGAAAGAGTTTAATGAGAGCCTAACCCGCCAGGAGCCGTTCACTCTCGCTTCAGGAGAGACCGTGAAGGCCTGGATGATGCAGACCTCTGGAAGCTTCCCCTACTACGAGAACGGCCGCCTGCAGGCCTTGGAGCTCCCGTACTCGGGAGGCAGGCTGAGCATGGTGATAGTACTTCCCAAGAATCCTGCGGACATTGACAAGCTGGGCGAGAGCGACTTTAACGAATGCTTGTGGAACTTGAAGAACACGAGCCTGGCAGAGGTGAAGATACCGAGGTTCAAGCTCGAGACAGAATACCACCTGCTCTCAGCGCTCATGAATCTTGGAATGAAGGACGCGTTCGATCCCGAGAAAGCGGACTTCAGCGGCATCACGCAGGCGGAGAAACTGTACATTTATGATGTTGCCCAGAAGGCGTTCGTGCAAGTGGACGAGCAGGGGACCGAGGCCGCGGCGGTCACAGCAGTCACGGTGGTGGCCACGTGCGTTGGCTGCGGAGGAGGACAGCCCCTGCCCAGGTTCATCGCAGACCACCCGTTCGTGTTCATGATCCTGGACAAGCAGACAGGAGAAATCCTGTTCATGGGCAGGGTTTCTGACCCGAGCAAAGAACAGTGACCTTGCTTCAGCAAAAGCTTTTTAAACGCGCTCGGCAAGAAAACTTAAGAAACAGCCGGTTTGTTTTACTTGGAAGGCAAGGAGGAGTAGTGATACGAGATGGCGCTGAGACCTGCAAGATGCTATCGTGACTGGGACAGGCCTTACTCTAGGACAGCCAAGAGAAAGGTTAACGCTGCTTACGTGAAAGGAGCTCCTGACCCAAGAATAAGATCATTTGACATGGGAAAGCTTCCTGAAGACAAGTGGCTGATCCGGGTTGACATGGGCGTTGACCTCAAGTGCCAGATAAGGGACAATGCCCTGGAAGCGGCCAGGATAGGTGCCAACAAGTACCTTGAAAAGACCCTCGGAAGAGAAAACTATCACTTCAAGGTGAGAAAGTACCCGCACCACGTTCTCAGGGAACACGCTATCCTGAGCGGCGCGGGGGCAGACAGGCTTTCACAGGGAATGAGGCACGGGTTCGGAAAGCCGAAGGGAAGAGCGATCAGGGTCAAGGCAGGAGAACCCATACTCAGCGTGTGGGTGGCCAACCCAGCGCACGTTAAGGTGGCCAAGGAAGCCCTCAGGAGGGCAGGAGCAAAGTTCCCAGGAAGCCCTGTTTATCACGTGGAAGAGCTCAAGCCCAAGGCCGCGGCATAAAAACCGGTGCACAATTTTTACTCTTTTTCCTTTTCCTTGCCCACGATCTTCTTATGCGTCCTGAACCTCAGGACAGTAGAGGTTTCCCGTTTTAAATAACTGTTCTGGCATAACTAAATACCATGTGCGGGATAATAGGGTACATTGGGAGCGAGAACGGAGTGGAACTCGTTTTCAAGGGTTTGATCCGTCTTGAGTACAGGGGCTACGATTCTGTCGGGATAGGGTTCAAGACTCCTGAAGGACTAAAAATAGTGAAGTCAGTGGGCAGGATTGAAAGCATTCCCGGAGAACCAGACATGCCCAGTCTCGAAAGAAAGGTGAAGAACCCCAACGGCTCCTTCAAGTACTATTCAAACATAGTCATAGGGCACACGCGCTGGGCCACTCACGGGGTCCCTTCAGAAAGGAATGCTCACCCTCACGTCAGCCAGACAGGCCGTTTTGCGATAGTGCACAACGGAATAATCGAGAACTATTCCACGCTCAAGAGCCAGCTGCGCGAGAAAGGATTCCAGTTTGCTAGTGACACGGACAGCGAGGTCATCGCGCACTTGATAGAATATTTTTATGACGGCGACCTGGTTGAAGCGGTGAAAAAGACCCTATCCAAGCTTGAGGGCGCTTATTCCTTTCTCGTGATCTCAACCGACTAGGACGAGATCATCGGCGCGAAAATGGGCTCGTCAATGTGCCTAGGGATAGACAAAAACGGGTTCTTCATATCCTCTGACGAATCGCCTTTTGTTGACAGGACTAACAAGGTCATTTACCTTGACGACGGCAACATGATAATCCTGAACAAAAAAGGTTATGTCATTCAAACCTTTGAAGGAGTGAACATAGAAAAAGAGATAAAGGAAGTCCCTTACGATATTGAATCAATCTCGAAGGCGGGATACCCTCATTTCATGCTGAAAGAAATTCACGAGCAGCCTCAGACAATACAAAACGCTTTCAGGTCAAGAATAGACCACCTGGACACAATGCTCCTGGAAAACTTTCCCAGGCTGCCGAGAAACATAAACAACATAATCTACCTCGGGTGCGGGACAAGCTATTACGCGGCCATGATAGGAGCCCAGATAACTGAACAGGCGTGCGGCATAAGATCCTTTGCAGAGAACGCTTCAGAGTTCCTGTCAAGAGAACGAGCCGTGTTCCCCAACGACGTTTACATCGCCATTTCGCAGTCCGGAGAAACCGCTGACACGAAAAACGCGCTTGAAAAAGTTAAGAAGAAGGGAGCGTACGTTGCGGGCATTGTTAACGTGGTCGGATCAAGCATTGCGAGGATCGCGGGCAAGGGCATGTACCTCCACGCGGGCCCAGAAATAGGAGTAGCGTCAACAAAAGCGTTCACCTCACAGCTAGTCGCCCTTAACCTTTTTGCGACCATGCTCTCTGCAGACCCTATTCAAAAGAACAGGATAATAGAGGACATGAAAGAACTGCCCTCTCTCGCAGAGAAAACAATTCAGGAGACGGAGCCTAAGGTACAAAAGCTTGCTTCAGAGATCGCTAAGTACAAGAGCATGATGTACCTGGGGAGAGGAGTGAACTTTCCGGTCGCGCTTGAAGGAGCGCTGAAGATGAAAGAAGTCGCGTACATTCATGCGGAAGGATACTCTGCAGGAGAGCTAAAGCACGGGCCAATAGCTCTCATAGACAAGAACCTTCTGACAGTCTTCATAATAACGGGAGACGCGTACGAAAAGTCCTTGAACAACCTCAAGGAAATCAAGGCAAGGGAAGGCAGGGTCCTGGTCGTGACAGACAGTCCGGGCAAGGTTGCTTCAGAGTTGTCAGAAGAAGACTTCCTGCTCGCGGTCCCGAAAACAAGA
>JAJSAI010000011.1 GCA_024274695.1 archaeon
CGTCCGTTGACAAGCGGGCTTTCGCGAGCGCGCGGAGGATAGGCGGGGAGTCAGTGGTTGTTTTCTCGCAAGAGCTCGGCACCGCATCGCTCAGGAACGGGGTCCGGACAGGGCCTGCTGAACTGCACGTGCTGCTTGACCTGGTGAAAGACCTTGCAGGAACAGGAGTGGAGGTCAGGATCTCGTCCCAGATCCCCCCGGAGTCTGGCATGAGCTCGAGCACTGCAGTGCTTTCCGCGGTCCTGGACGCGTTGAACCGGGAGCTGGGCCTGGGGATAAGCAAGAAAGAGTACAGGAAGATCCTGCTCCCGTACCAGGAAAGGATTCACGGGGGCAGGGCCAGCGGTTCAGAGTTTTATTCCAGCGTGTTCGGGGGAATGCACTTGCTAGAGAAAAAGAACGGGAAGCTGGTGGCGCGCGGGATCAGCGGGCCTGAATTACCAGTGGTCATAGGCCACACCCGGGTCAGGGCCCCGACCCACCTGACCGTCAGGTACCACGTGCCCAGCCTGCTTGAAAGGTACCCTGAAAAGGTTGAGAGCGCCTGGAACGAGATAGGGGATATCACGAGGAGGATGGAGAAAGCGCTCAGGAACAATGACCTGCGCAGGGTGGGCGAGCTTGTGACAAGAAACCATGAGATCTTGAAAGACCTTGGCCTCAGCCACCCTAAACTGGATGACTGCGTGCAAGAAGCCCTGGCTGCTGGAGCGCTCGGGGCAAAACTAAGCGGGGGAGGCTGGGGAGGGATAATGATAGCAGTGTGCACGCCTGAAGACCATGACAAGGTCGCCGAGGCGATCGCCAGGACGAAGGCGGATGTCATAAAAACCAGGATAGGAGTGCAGGGAGTTGGTGAAAATGTTCAAGGACATTAGGAGCCTTGCCAGGGCATGGGACCAAAGAGGAGAGCTCGTGAGGGTGAAAAAGCCCGTGTCAAAAAAGCTGGAGCTCGCGAGAGTGCAGAGAGCGCTTGAAGGAAAGCCTGTTCTGTTCGAGAACATCAAGGAGAACCCTGGCTGGATGGTTGTAGGGAATGTTGTGAGCACGAGGGACCTGGTAGCGGAAGCGCTTGGTACTAGCAAGGAAGAGCTCATGTTCAGGCTCGCTGAAGCGATAGAAAACAGGAAAGCAAACGAGTGGGTTGACAGCCCGCCCTGCCAGGAGGTTGTTGAAAAACAGGTTGAACTTGACAGCCTGCCTATAGTGACGCACTACCCGACGGACGGAGGGCCGTACATTGCTTCGGGAGTAACAATAATAGAAGACCCTGAACTGGGCTACAACGCCTGCTTTCACAGGCTGATGCAGACCGGCAGGAACACGTTCACTGCCCGGATAATAGAACGCAGGGGCACGGACACGGCGTTGAAAAAGGTTGACGGAGACCTGCCTGCAGTGATCGCGGTCGGGGCTCCCGTGCAGTTGCTCGTTGGGGCAAGCATTTCTCCAGCGCCTGACGTGAACGAGCTTGAGATAGCCAACGCCCTGGCAGACCTTCCCCTTGCCAGGGCGGTCACGAACGGGCTTCCAGTGCCAGCTTACGCGGAAGTAATCCTGGAAGGCAGGATAACCAAGAAAAAGGACGCCGAAGGCCCGTTCGTGGACCTGACCGGGACCATAGACCCTGAAAGGCAGCAGCCAGTCATAGAAATTGACGCTGTAACCCACAGGAAGGATCCGTTGTGGCATTCCCTGCTTCCCGCGAGCAACGAGCACAAGATACTCATGGGAATGCCGAGAGAGCCCACCATATACAAGAAGGTCAAGGAAGCGGGAGTGGACGTGAAGAACGTGCTGATAACCCCTGGAGGGTGCAGTTGGCTGCACGGGATCGTGCAGATAAACAGGCGGGAGCCTGACGATCCCAGGAAGGCGATAGAAGCCGCGTTCCAGGGGCACAAGAGCATGAAACACGTTTTTATCGTGGACCCGGACGTTAACATCTACGATCCTAACGAGGTGGAATGGGCCATGGCCACCCGGTTCCAAGCTGGCAGGGACCTGTACCTGTACCCAGACCAGCCTGGCTCAAGCCTTGACCCCAGCGGAGAACATCCTCCGGGACAGAAGGCGAGGACCGACAAGGCCGGGTTCGATCTGACAATCCCGTGGGGCAAGGACCCCGGAATGTTCAAGAGGCTGGATGCGGGGAAATTGAACCTGGAAGACTACCTAGGGTGAGAACGCATGATGCTCACAAGAGAAGAGCAGGCGATGCTGGACGGGGAGCACGGGCCAGGAGTACAGAAGGCCATGGAAATAATCGTGGCCCTCGCAAGAATCTACCGGGCCGAGAGGCTGGTTCCAGTGGCCAGCGTGCAGGTCGCGGGAGTCAGTTACAAGAACCTGGGGGACGCGGGAATACAGTTCCTTGAGGAATGGGCTGAACAAGGCGCGCGGGTGAAGGTACCGACCACCCTTAACCCTGCTGGCATGGACCTGGACGACTGGAAGGAAATAGGGTTCTCTGAAGAGTTCGCGGGAAAACAGTTGAAGGTCATCCGAGCATTCCAGAGGATGGGAATAATGCCAACGTGCACGTGCACCCCATACCTCGCTGGGAACGTTCCCAAGTACGGGGACCACATAGCGTGGGCTGAGAGCTCGGCGGTCTCGTACGCGAACTCTGTCATCGGGGCCAGGACCAACAGGGAAGGGGGTCCGAGCGCGATCGCCAGCGCGGTCACCGGCCGGACCGCCGCGTTCGGGTATCATCTTGACGAGAACAGGATCTCGGAGCACGAGGTAAGGGTCACTGCCGCACTGGATGACTATTCTGATTACGGGGCCCTAGGGTACTGGACAGGAAAGAGGTTGAAGAACATGGTCCCTTACTTCACGGGAATAAGAACCGCGACCGCTGACCAGCTCAAGCAGCTTGGAGCGAGCGCTGCCGCTAGCGGGGCGATCGCACTGTACCACGTTCACGGGATAACTCCCGAGGCGAGGGCCAAAAGCATGCTGGCAGAGGACCACGAGACCCTGGAGTTCGGGGAAGAAGAGAAGAAGAGCGTGAGAGGAGAACTCTCAGGAGAAGTTGACCTTGTCGTGTTCGGGTGCCCTCACGCCAGCCTGGAAGAACTCAAAAAGATTGCGAGCATGGTAAGCGGGAGGAAACTGAAGGCAGAACTGTGGGTGACGACCAGCAAGCCAGTTAAAGCGCTCGCCGAAAGAGCTGGCCTGAAAAAAACGATAGAAGAGGCTGGGGGCAGGATAGTTGCTGACGCATGCGCTGTCGTGGCGCCCGTGAAGTCGCTTGGGTTCAAGAGCATCGCGGTCAACTCGGGAAAGTACTTGTGGTACCTGACCAGCCAGGGGTACAAGGTGTTCTTCGGGGACACCGAAAAGTGCGTTCAGGCCGCGGTGACGGGAAGGTGGGAAGAATGATTGCACTGGAAGGAAGAGTCATAAAGGAAGGAAGGGCTGAAGGAGCCGCCCTCGTGTCAAGCGAGCCAATAGGCTTCTACGGGAACGTTGACCCTGACACCGGGATCGTGACGGAAAAAGGACACCCCCTGGAGGGCAAGAGCATTGCCGGAAGAATTCTTGTCTTCCCAACAGGAAAGGGCAGCACCGTGGGAAGCTATACCATGTACAGGCTGAAGAAGAAGGGGAAGGCCCCTGCAGGGATAATAGTCAGAGAAAGCGAGCCCATAATAGCCGTCGGGGCAATAATATCAGGGATCCCGATGGTGGACCAGGTTGACATAAGCAAGGTTCCTGACGGTGCGAGGGTAATGATAGAGGGAGGCAGGGTCATCGTGGAAGACTGATCCTGACCGGCGCTTTTCCTGTCTCAAAGATTATCCCCGTTCTTTCCGGAAGGTATCTTACCATGAGCCTGCCGTGCTCGTCCTCCCAGTAGTAGTCGTTGTCCCCGAGGTCAAGGTGCAGGTGACCGTGCACGAGACAGGTTACATTCTCGTACCCTGCCTGAGCTACTATGCCTCGCACGAGGCGCATTATCCTGGCCTCGTAAGAGGCCAGCCTGTGCCCTGTTCTCTTCTCAAACGTTTCCCCTTCTATCGGAGCATGGCTTACCACGATAAACCGCTTGCCTGAAGCCCTGGCAAGAGACGCTGCCCTCTTCCCTGCGCTAATAAACTCTTCCGCCCAATCGGGCTTATCGTGAGTCCCCTGAGGGGAGGGAATCAAGAGCAAGGGGATTTCCAGGTCAAGGAATTCTGGTTTCGGGTACCTCTCAAGCGCTGACAGTCTTTCTTCTATCCTGGCCTCAGGAAATTCCCTTCTTATCGCATCTTCCCAGTTACCGTAGACCAGGGCCACGTCATACTCCCTCATTATCCTTATCTTCCTGTCAAGATCGCGGACCATCTCGTCCACTATCTCACGTTTTCTTTCCTCTGGAAGGCTTCTGAAGAACAGGGTTGTCCTATCGTAAGCACCTATTCTCCTCGTCTCGGGATCAAGCCCGTCAAGCCTGTTCTCCTGCAGTGCCTTCAGGTACTCTGACCTCTTCCTGAAGTACTCCTGTTTCTCAGGAAAGTTCAGGCTTGACACGTCCCCCAAGCAGATTGTCTTGTCACACTCTCCTGCCCTTTCCAGCAGACTGAGCAGATCCTCCGGCCCTCCCTGGTGAAGGTCTGACAGCACGCACAGCCTCACACGCTCTCACTCCCCTCTCCTCTTCTTTTCTAAAGCCGCTTTAACCAGCGCCTTGAACAGGGGATGCGGCCTGAGCGGCCTGCTCGTGTACTCAGGGTGGAACTGGGTCGCCATGAAAAACGGGTGATCAGGGAGTTCTAGGATCTGCATAACGTTTTCTCCCGGCGCTTTTCCGGAGAACACCAGTCCCTTTTCCTCCAGCATTGGAACGTACTCCGGGTTGGCCTCGAACCTGTGCCTGAACCTCTCCCGCACGATGGTTTTCCTGCCGTACAATTCCCACGCCCTGGTCCCGGGGATTACCTGAACGTCTCTTCCCCCTAGCCTGTTGCTCGCCCCCAGGCGCTCCACCTTCTCCTGTCCTGGCAGCAGGCAGATAACCGGGTGCGGGGTGCTAGGATCCACTTCTGTCGTGTGCGCTTCTTCCAGCCCGAGCACGTTCCTCGCGTACTCTATGACTGCCATCTGGAACCCGTAACACAATCCAAGGAAGGGAACGTTGTTTTCTCTCGCGTGCCTCACGCACTCTATTTTTCCTTCAACACCCCTCTTCCCGTAGCCTCCGGGGACTATGAGCGCGTGGGCTCCGGCAAGCTCCTTGCCAGGATCGCCCACTTCCGTGGTCTCCACCCACTTCACGTTAACGTGCACGTTATTGGCGGCTCCCGCGTGCTCTAACGCCTTCAGTATGCTCGCATAGGAATCGTTCAGCAAGGTGTACTTTCCGGCTATCGCCACTGTAACCTCTTCTTCCGGTTCCTTGATTCTCTTCACGAACTCTTCCAATTCAGCGACCTCATCGCTCTCGTTTCGGCCGAGGCCCAGTATCTCAACGACCTTCTTGTCAAGCCCTTCGTTCTTGAAGAAAATGGGCAGCTCGTATATCGTTCTCAGGTTAGGGGAGCTGAAAACGTTCTCCACAGGCACGTTAGAGTAAATGCTTATTTTTTCCCTGATCTTGCGGGACAGGGGATTCTCTGACCTGCACACTATAACGTCAGGTTGTATTCCGAGGCCCATCAAGAGCTTTATCCCAAGCTGGGCTGCCTTGCTCTTCTGCTCTCCCAGACTTGAGGGCTGTATGATGTACGTTAGGGTGAGGAATAGCACGTTCTGCTTCCCTTCTTCTGACGCGAACTGTCTCATGGCTTCTATGAAGTAAGAGTTTTCAATATCACCCACGGTCCCCCCGACCTCTATTATGAGCACGTCCAACTGTTTCTTGAGCGCGAGCTCCCGAATGAACCGTTTTATTTCTCCCGTGACATGGGGAATGAACTGCACGTCCCTGCCGAGGTACTCTCCTGCCCTTTCCTTTTGTATTATCCGGTTGAACAGCTTTCCTCCTGTCAGGTAGTTGTCTTTCGAGAAGTTCTGGTCAAGGAACCGCTCGTACGTCCCCAGGTCCATGTCGCACTCTGTCCCGTCGTCCAGTACGAACACTTCCCCGTGCCTGAAGGGGTTCAGGGTACCAGCGTCAACGTTCAGGTAGCCGTCAAACTTCATTGCAGAAACCTTGTATCCCCTCTTCTTGAGCAGGTACCCTAGCGAGGCCGCCGCTATCCCCTTACCAAGCCCGGAAATCACAGTGCCCATGACCACAATGTACCTTGTCTTTCTGGGCTCGTAGCCTGGCGGAAAAGAAGAAAAGCCCTCCTCACCAGACCTTGCAGAAATTTTTGAAAAGTCTTTTTCTTTCATACGGGAAGAAGAGAAGGAGGACAGGGTATTTAAGGTTTTGTCCTCGGAAACTGCTCACGATAACTTCAGGTAACCCGCGCGCTTGAACCTGAACAATCTCGCCACAAGACATGATGGGAACCTCTGAACCAAGTCGTTCATCAGCTTCGCCTGATCATTGTACAGCAACCTCATTCTCGCAATCTCCATCTCCAACCGGGCTAGGACCTCCTGCAGTTCCCTGAACTCTTCCGAGGCCATGAGCTGAGGGTATCTTTCGGCAATCCCGAAAAACCGCTTCTCAGAATCGGAAAGTCTTTCCTGCACTTCTGAAACCGTCGGGATCTGCTTTTGCGAGGAGGGCTCTTGTCTCGGCGATTCCTGCTAGCAGTGTTCTCTCGTAAGAAGCGTAAGCGGACACGAGCAAGGCAAGCTTTTCCACCAGTCGGCTCTTTTTTTCATGAGCACGCCGACCTGCGAAAGGGTTGTCTCCAGCATGTTCCTCATTCCAACCAGCCTGTTGTACTCCGCAAGAGCGTAGGCGAGTGCTGCGAGCAAAACCAATGCGGCTCCGGCAAGGATAGTGTTCATCTGAATCACGGCTGCCCCATTACCTCCATCATCTTCTGGACTATTCTCATGTGCTCTTCTTCCTCTGATTTTATGACCTCCAGGACCGCCCGGATCCTCGGGTCAGAGAACTTTTCCAGGTACCCTGCGTACAGGTCTCTCGCGTTCTTCTCGTTATCGTACAACATTTTCATGGCGTTAAGGAACTCAGTACTCATCCTTCTCACCCTCCCTCACGTAGTCCAGCAGCTCGTTAAACTCCTGCTCGTGCTCTCTTGATTCAGAAACCAGTTTCTTGAAGTACTCCCGCATCAGCGCGTCCTGCTCGGGAGAGAGCCTCATCCTGCTTATCAGCTGCCCGAACACCGCCTCAAGGTCCTGGATCAGCTTCTCCTCGTAACCCGCGGCGCGCTCGAGCATTTCAAGAGCCTCTTCCCTGGAGATCATGAACATCAACAGGAAGGTATTCTTTTTAACTGCTACCCCCATATTAGCAGTATGGCATCTGACAATGAACTCATCAGACTAGCGAGATCGGCAGCGAGAAAACGCAGGACATCAGAAGAGATGACGGTCGGAGAAGTCGGCGCCGCCCTGGAAACAGAAGAGGGAAACGTTTACACCGGGATCAGCGTGAACGCGGCGTGCGGCATAGGATTCTGCGCAGAACACGCGGCCATAGCAAAAATGCTGGAGCACGGTGAAACCAGGATAAAGAAGATGGTCGCGGTGTCAGAAGACGGGAGAATACTCCCGCCCTGCGGCAGGTGCAGAGAACTAGTGTACCAGGCAGACCACGAGAACCTTAACACCAGAATAATCACGTCTGAAAAAGAAGTCAGGACGCTGAAGGAACTGCTGCCCCTCCGGTGGCAGGAGGCGTTCGAATGAAGAAGGCGAGACTCAGAATATACAAGAAGGGAATAGAAGCCAGCGTCGTGTACGCTGACAAGGAAAAAAAGACCGTGACCAAGGTCTACGAGATAGGCAGGCACAGGAACCCGCTCGCGTTCGAGCCCATAACAAGCTACGAGATGGAGCGCAGGTTCGAGGAAATGAAGGAACTCAGGGAAAAACTAAAGCACGAGAAAGACTTTGAGATCGTGGAAGTCCTGGAAATGAAGAAAGGAAAGACCATTAAAGGAAAAGACGCTGTGGTCTGGAAAGAAAAACAAGCCGAAGGCTACTCGGTGACCCAGATAAGAAAACAGTGGGACAAGGTCAAAGAACTTGCTGAAGAAGGCAATCCTGAGACAATGAAAGAATACGAGAAACTCAGAAAAATGGTGGGAGAAGACCTGCTCCCAGCATACCTTGACCTGAAAAAAGGAGAAGAACTCGTGGACAAGTTCTACAACAAGGTCAACGAGATCCGGGAGAAAATAAAAAAAGCGTACAGCAAGTACCCCGCGGCCGCCGAACAGAAAATAGAAAACGCTGCAAGCAACTACATCTGGGACCCGAAAAGGAAAAAGTTCGTGGTCGTGGACGTAATAAGACCAGACGAGTACACCGGGTTCTGAAGGGGATGCAAAGGAGAGAAAGAATGATAGCACTGCCAGCTCTCTTGATTGCCATTTTAACAGTTCGTATGCTTTTTTTGGTATTTAACAAAAAGGAGTGCTAAGTGTTCTTTGGCTAATTGTTTGAGGAGTTATCAGAAGCGCTTCTCTCTTGGAGACCATACGGAAAAAAAATTTAAGTAATTTGATCTTTTGCTTTAGCATGAGGCTCAGGGAATACAGCATGAGAGTGTACTGGCCGCTGCTCATTTCAATTCCGTTAATGATTGCTGCAGGAGTGTCCACTTACGCGTCAGAAGACGCGTTCAGACTAGGGCTTGTCTGGCTTGCTGCCGTGGTTTGGACGATGTTCTTCTTTTACGGGTACTCTAAAAACAGCAGGCTCTCAGCCTTCTTTGGAACGGGAGTGTCAGTGATACTGAGCCTGGTGGTACTAGTACTGGAAATGGTGCTAATGCCCTTGTGACAGGCCGGGAGCGTGATCGTAAGCAAACTGCTGGGGCGAGTGAATGCCGAGCGCGAGGGAAGTCATGCGAACACTGTCGTTTTGCATTCATTTTAAATCCTAACAAGGCACTATTGAAACATGAGGCCCATGATGAGGAGTAGTTGTACTCGTGCATGAATTTCAATCCTAACAAGGCACTATTGAAACATCAAGAAATAACTCTGACAATAACATGCGAAAAGTGATTTCAATCCTAACAAGGCACTATTGAAACGGCAAAACCCTCAACACGCGCAGCACCCTCGTCTTCAATTTCAATCCTAACAAGGCACTATTGAAACTTACAGAAGGAGAGCATACGATTAACCTAACAGCACATTTCAATCCTAACAAGGCACTATTGAAACGGATGGGTACGCTCGGTTATTTGCTTTGTATTACCAATTTCAATCCTAACAAGGCACTATTGAAACATCAAGAAATAACTCTGACAATAACATGCGAAAAGTGATTTCAATCCTAACAAGGCACTATTGAAACA
>JAJSAI010000012.1 GCA_024274695.1 archaeon
CGGGTTGTTAACCTTGTCTACCACCTGAGAGAGGGTCTCTATTATGGGTTTGTCCCCTTGTATTACTGTTCCGTTTCGCCAGTCCCCGCTGAAAACAAGGACCGTCGGAACTCCCGCGCCCACACGATAGTATTCAACCACCTGCAAGAACTTTTCTTGGTTTTGGGAGTTAAAGTCTAGCATGTATTTTTCAACACTCGCATTTACACTATCCAGCACTCCTGAAGAAAGCACTGCGTGACAGTGAGGGCAGCTGCTCGAGTAAAAGAACCAGACCTGCGCTGAAGACAGGGCTGGCGCCAGCAGTATGGCAAGTGCAAGCAAGGTCCTGATACTCATCCGGTTCACCGTGAGAGAGTACAGGTGAAACCATTTATAAAAGTTGGTTTCATAAACTGAAACTATGGGATTTTATGCCAGAAATCTTTTGCTGGGACTCTCTCTTTTCGCAGGATTCGTGTTCGTAACCTCTTTCTTAGCTCTTTTGCTGCAGTCCAGCCTGCCGCCGGAGTTGTGCTCCTGCAGCCCATGGGCCTGGTTACCTTACCTGATCCCCATACTCTCCTCACTGGGAATTTTTGTTGGAGGAATGGTGTTTTATCTTACTGACACGTGGGTTAAACAGAGAAAGTGCCGGATCGAAAGGAGGTTAGCAGTGGACAAAATTTTATCCTGTTTACCAGAGAATGAAAGGAGTGTTATAAGAGCACTGCAAACAGGTCCAATGTCTCAGGCGCAGCTGGGCAGAGCAACAGGGTTGGGAAAGGTAAGGGTCCACAGGATAGTGAAGAGGCTTGAGGATAAGGGGGTTGTCCGAACTGAGACTGCTGGAAGGACTAAGAAGGTGTTCTTGACCGTACTTTCAGAAAAAGAAGAGTAAGTAGGGGTTTTTACTTTGCCAGCTTGTTAAGCTCTGACTGTATTAGGTACTGTGCTACTGGGAAGATCACTATCCACAGCAGGAAGTACAGGATAGGGCTTTCGTCCTTCTTGACGTGCTTGGTGAACTCCTCACAGTACCTCCACATGAAGTAGATATTCACCAGGGGGATTATTGCTAGGATAAACGAGGGGATGGTCCCTCCCAGACTATTTATTTCTTCTTTTGTTTTGTAGATCCAGTAAAGCCCGTACAGACCTAAGGTGACTAGGGACAATACCACAACAACAAGTGGGTTCCTTTTTTCTACCTTTGCCATAATCTCACTCCTCCTTTCCGCGCTCTTGCATCCTATGACGTCTATGAAAGAAAGGATTGTTTAAAAAAGGTGCGGGCCGAAAGATTTAAATACCCTTTTGAATACTTATTCATTGAATAAATATTCAAAAGATTTGGAGGTGAAAGAGAATGCCGTTTGGAGACAGAACAGGCCCTCTTGGACAGGGTCCGAGGACAGGAAGAGGTTTGGGGTACTGTGCAGGATATGATACCCCTGGATATACCAAACCCGGCCCTGGCTTCGGCAGAGGGCTCGGCAGAGGAAGGAGGAGGTTCTGGGCAGGACCTAGGCGAGCGTGGCAGGCACTCCCAGAATATCCTACACGGGCAGTAGAACTAACACCAGAAGACGAGAAAAGGATACTAAAATCAGAACTTGAAACTCTGGAAGCAGAGAAGAAAGCGATAGAGAAAAGATTAAAAGACATGGAGGACAAGGGATAGACTGATGCCGAGACCAAGAGTATTCCGCAGGATAAGATGCGTGCCTGAAGTAACGTACTTTAAGCCTGCGGGCGTGAGGATGAGGGAACTGCAGGAAGTGGTGCTAGGATACGATGAGTTCGAGGCAGTGAGGCTAAAGGACCTGCTTGGGCTTGACCAACAGACTGCTGCCAAGAAAATGGGAGTATCCCAGCCCACCTTCCACAGGCTCCTGACTTCAGGAAGAAAAAAACTGGCAGACGCCATAGTAAACGGCAAGGCCCTAAGAATAGAGGGCGGGCACGTGAAGATAGTCCGGTCAAACTCTTGAGAATCGTTTTATCACTTCTTTGTTCCTGACCTCGGGATGGAAAAGGAAACCGTAAATTGGGAGTTCTTTGTGCATTATTCCATGGACGCATTTTCCGCTCTCGGCTATTTTCAAAAAACTTTCTGGAACGGTCACGGAAAGGTTATGGAGAGCGTACGCCTTAAGCTTTCCCGCGGAAACCAGGGGAGTGTCTCTTGTCACGGTAACATCTGTCATTCCTATCTCAGGCTTTTCTGGCACAAGCTTCCCTCCAAAAGCCAGGGAGATTACCTGCATTCCCGCACATATCCCCAACAAGGGCGTCGTGTTCCCCCTGACCCAAGAAAACTTGTTCACGTGCTCTAGGTATTCGTTGTCCCGTAGCTGGGTGCCGCAGATTATTATTTTGTCCGCATCAGCCAGGTCTCCTCGTGATAGGCGGGAGTAGTGAGTCACACGGTACTCCTGACCCTCATCCTTTAGTATATCAGTCACGGGCCTGACGAACTCGTGCTCTGCAAGCCTGTTTTTGCATACGCTCACCACGAGGATCATTCCAGAACAGCCTCCTTTACAACATACCTTCCAACATTATTCTTGTACTCTATCTCATAGTCCTTCACTACGAGTCTTTTCCTGAACATGGGGCCGTCAAGCACAAGCGTCTCAAACTCTCCTCCCTCGCCAGCAGGGTTTATTCCGTAACTTTCCTCAAGCTTGATGAGCTGCTTTACTGTCTCAGGATCTATTTTCTTCCCAAGCCATACCCTATCAAAAGGATATGCGAAAACTCCTGAAATGATTACCTCAAAGCCTGACGCGAGCAGTTCCCGCAACACCCTGTGTGGTTTCATCTGCCACAGAGGATTGAAACACCATACACCCAGCTCGTTACAGATCCTTTGTATCCTGCTGGCCTGGTAAACAGAGTTTATGGCCCCACTCACGACCCCCTCAATGCCCTGCTCCTCCATGGCCCGTGAGATTGCCCTTTTTAGGTCCGCGAGTTCATCCTCTTTCTCTCCTTTTGTCCTCACAGTCACCAATGGCAGTCCCAGGGCCTCTGCCTGCAATCTGGTCAAGTGTATATTCGGGGTGTGGAACATGTAGCTCTCGGGATTCTCAGACTCCAGGGTTATCAGGCACGCGACTTCGTCTGTCTGCATTGCCTTGTGCATTGCAAGACAGGAGTCCTTTCCTCCCGAGAAAAGAATCCCAAGCCTCATTGTTTTCTTTTTCCAGAAGAAGAGTATAAAAAAGGGTTTCAGGAGACTCTCACGAGCCTGAGACCCTGGTTTCCTGAAGGAAAGCGTTCTCTTCTTCTGCTTTCCCTGAAACCTCCTCTGTGCACTGGCCTTCTCTGGTCCGAAGTTCTGAACCTTACTCTTCGGAAATTGACTTCTTCAGCCTTTCTTATCTTGAACCCGTGCCTGGATTTTATCCTCGCGAACTTGTCGTAGTCATCTCTGGTAATGATGTTGAGAACCTTGCCCTTGCTGCCCATTCTCGCTGTCCTGCCTATCCTGTGAACGTATTCTTTAGGGTCTCTTGGTATCCCGTAGTTGAAAACGTGAGTAAGCTTGTCAATGTCTATACCCCTGGCGGCCACGTCTGTAGCAACCAGCACACGGGTTCTTCCTTTTCTGAAGTTGTCAAGGGTCTTGTTCCTCCTGGACTGGGAAAGGCCCCCGTGCAGGGGTTCTGCCTTGATACCCTGAGCGCGCAGGTTGTCTGCCACAAGATCAACGTCCCTGCGCGTGTTACAGAATACGATCGTTTTCTCATACTCTTCTGACTTGAGCAGGTGCGCGAGCAGGGAAAACCGTTCGTTCTTCTGTGCGTCATAGTACACCTGAGTAAGAAGGGTGTGGTCAACGTACTGTCTGGTGTTCACTTCCTCAGGATCATTCATGTGTCTTGAAACGAGCTTGTACAGTCCTCTTGACAGCGTGGCGCTGAACAAAAGAGTCTGCTTATGGGCTGGGAGTAGGTCAAGGATTCTGTTAATGTCTTGTATGAATCCCATGTCAAGCATCCTGTCAGCCTCGTCCAGGACAACTGTTTGCACTCTTGAAAGGTCAATTGTCTTTCTTCCCGCATGGTCTAGCAGTCTCCCAGGAGTGCCGACCACGATGTCTGCTTTCCTGAGGGCTCGTTCTTGGGGCTCGAGAGCAACTCCCCCATACACTGCGGTGATTTTCGCTCTCGTTCCTTTTGCCAGTTTGTTCAGGTGCGAGGATATCTGTTCCGCGAGCTCCCGCGTGGGAGCAACCACAAGAGCCTGGATTCCTTTGCCGGGAATCGTTTTCTCTATTATAGGTATTCCGAAAGCGGCTGTCTTTCCAGACCCTGTTTCTGACTGGACCATCACGTCCTTTCCCTCCCTAATTAGAGGGATTGATTTTTCCTGAACTCGTGTTGGCTCTTTGAATCGCATTTCTTCCAGAGCATTGAGTATTCTCTCGTCTGAGACTATCTGTTCAAACCTCATCTTGTATCTTACCTCTTTCTTTTTGTGTCCCGCGGAAGCTAGTTCCCAAAAAGAGCGCGAAACACAACACTGGTTTCAAGCGCCTTGAGAAGTAGCCTGCGCTTGGAGCATGATAAGAACAGGGAGTATATAAAACAGTCAGTCCAGGTCACAGGAACTTCTCCAACGAAATAAACTGTTAGGGTCCTGTCTCGTACTATTGTTTTGAACTTTACTGCCCTTATCTCAGCCCCTGCCTCCGCCGCTGTTCTCACAGCAGTGCAGAAGTCAGGGTCTGTCCCGCAGTTAAACTTGAGCTCTCTCGCGGTCGGGTGGAAAACCAGGAACAAAAGAGATCCCTTGTGCCTCGCGATCTCGAGCGCGTGCCTTGCCCCCCGGGTAGTGGGAGCGTCCGGGAAAAATGCTATTCTATCCCTGAGCAGGGTGCAGCCCTTTACTTCCAAGGGACGGTCATCCTCAAGCAGGAAGTCTATCCTGCTCCCCCCTATCTTGACTTCCCTGGCAGCAATGCCTTGTCCGAAAACGCTCGGGATCACTGCCTCCGCTACCTCGGAGTGGTACCCTGAGTTAAGGAAAACCCAGTATTTCCCGTGCTTTACGGCAAGAACATCGTGACACGTTTTCCGCTTCTTCCCACAGTTTTCAACTATGATCATTTCGGCTCCAGGAACGAGAAGCTCTTTGAGTCTTCCTGGATCATGCAAGTGCGCTCTCCTCCCGTCAGCCAGCCTCACGGTGAACCTGTTCTCCCGCTGCTGAAAAACCGCCTTTTCAACACCCCTGAATTCCAACACCTTTTTATTCATGTTATCACTAAAAGGGATCGAAGTTACGGGTAAAATGAGGGGAGAAACCTTTAAATACCCGTTGTTGAACAAATAGTATCTGCAGGTGAGGTGCGGATTTCTCGGGAAGCACTGATGCTTTTTGCCTGTCAAAAAAACGAGGGACGGGAACAAGTTTTTTGACCGTCCTGATGATGGTTATGAGGTCCTGAGCAAGAGGTGTTATTGCACCTTCTCAGGCCTGATGTGAGCTCGACCCGGACAGGAAAGACCCTGCCAATTCAAAAACAGCAGGTCAACTCCAGTTGATCCTGCTGGAGGGCACTGCTATCGGAGTCGGACTAAGCCATGCAAGTCACCTGCCGTCCTTCGGGGCGGTGGGGGCGGACGGCTCAGTAACACGTGGACAACCTGCCCTGGGGACGGGGATAGCCTCGGGAAACTGAGGGTAATACCCGATAGGGTAAGGGTACTGGAATGTCCCTTACCCGAAACCATTATGGCCCCAGGATGGGTCTGCGGGGGATTAGGTAGTTGGTGAGGTAACGGCTCACCAAGCCTATAATCCCTACGGGCGATGTGAGTCGGAGCCCGGAGAAGGGGACTGAGACAAGGCCCCTAGCCCTACGGGGTGCAGCAGGCGCGAAACCTTTGCAATGCGCGAAAGCGTGACAAGGTGACTCCGAGTGCTCATGCGTAAGCATGAGCTTTTCCCGAGTGTAAACAGCTCGGGGAATAAGGGCCGGGCAATACCCGTGCCAGCCGCCGCGGTAATACGGGAGGCCCGAGTGGTGCCCGCGATTACTGGGCTTAAAGCGTCCGTAGCCGGTCCGGTAAGTCCTTGGTGAAAGCCCCAGGCTTAACCTGGGGAGGTGCCAAGGATACTGCCGGTCTAGGGAGCGGGAGAGGCGAGGGGTACTCCGGGGGTAGCGGTGAAATGCGTTGATCCTCGGGGGACCACCGGTAGCGAAGGCGCCTCGCTGGAACGCGTCCGACGGTGAGGGACGAAGGCCAGGGGAGCGACCCGGATTAGATACCCGGTTAGTCCTGGCTGTAAATGATGCGGACTAGGTGTTCGGTGACCCACGGGGTCATCGGGTGCCGAAGGGAAACCGTTAAGTCCGCCGCCTGGGAAGTACGGTCGCAAGACTGAAACTTAAAGGAATTGGCGGGGGGACACACAAGGGGTGGAGGCTGCGGTTTAATTGGATACAACGCCAGACACCTCACCAGGGCCAACGGCAGGATGAAGGTCAGTCTGAAGGGCTTACCAGACAAGCCGAAGGGTGGTGCATGGCCATCGTCAGCTCGTGCTGTGAAGTGTCCTGTTAAGTCAGGCAACGAGCGAGACCCGCGCCCTTAGTTGCCATCCCAGTCACTGCGACTGGGAGCACTCTAAGGGGACTGCCGCCGACAAGGCGGAGGAAGGAGCGGGCGACGGTAGGTCAGTATGCCCCTAATGCCCTGGGCTACACGCGGCCTACATTGCCGGGCACAATGGGATGCGACCCCGAAAGGGGAAGCTAATCTCCTAAAACCCGGCTCGGTTCAGATCGAGGGCTGAAACTCGCCCTCGTGAAGGTGGAATCCCTAGTAATCGCAGGTCATTATCCTGCGGTGAATACGTCCCTGTCTCTTGCACACACCGCCCGTCAAGCCACTCAAGCGAGGCTCGGACGAGGCGTGACCCTCTTTGGATCTTCGGATTCATAGGGGGTTGCGTCGAATCTGGGCTTCGTGAGATGGGCTAAGTCGCAACAAGGTAGCCGTAGGGGAACCTGCGGCTAGATCACCTCCTTCCGTACAAAAAACTAACGGCAGGGTCGCTGTAGACCGGGATCGGGCTCGCGCAAAACCAGAACATGAGGATGCCAAGGCAACCCCTTGGTGTCTGAAGCGTAGCCGGTGAGCATTTTCATGCTCCTGCTGGCGATGACGCGCTGTAGGACCCGTCGCTGGAGAACAGGCTAGTGTCACGCGCCTGGCCTTACGGCGAAATTGCAAGGACGCCGTTTGGTGGATGGCTGGGCTTGGAGGCCGACGAAGGGCGTGGCAAGCTGCGATAAGCCCCGGGTAGGCGCATGCAGCCTTTGAACCGGGGATTCCCGAATTGGCTCGCGAGGGCCGGGAACCGGGGGAACTGAAACATCTTAGTACCCCGAGGAAAAGAAAGCAACAGCGATGCCGTGAGTAGGGGCGACCGAAAGCGGCACAGGGCAAACCGAACCTCCCGCGGCAACGCGGTAGGAATGTGGTGTTTTGGGCCTGCTTTTCTCCCAAAGCCTCTGCCCGAAGTCCCCTGGAACGGGGCGGCTTAGAGGGTGAAACCCCCGTAGGGAGGAGGCAATGGGAGGATAGGCAGTGTCCCAGAGTAGCGTTGATTGAGTTCAGCGCGAATTCGGGAGTCACCAACTCCCAACCCTAAATACGCTCCAAGTCCGATAGCGTACCAGTACCGTGAGGGAACGCTGAAAAGCACCCCGGGAGGGGGTTGAAAAGAGCCTGAAACCAAACGGCTACAGGCGGTGTGGCACAAAAGGTACTCCTGGCGAAGGCAACGAGCCAGGATTATCCGGTGTCACACCTCTAGTCATGAAGCATTAGCCAGGGAGTTCACGGTCGTGGCGAGGCTAAGGAGTTCCGCTCCGGAGCCGAAGGGAAACCGAAAGCCCGCAGTCCTCTTGGACGAGGGGCGCCGTCTGAAAGGGCGGTTAGTCACGGCCGTGAGACCCGAAGCCGGGCGATCTACCCCTGGGCAGGACGAAGCCGGGTTGCTTCCCGGTGGAGGTCCGCAACCGGTGCTGAGATCAATTCGCTCGGGTGACCTGGGGGTAGGGGTGAAAGTCCAATCGAGCTCGGCCATAGCGGGTTCCCTCCGATATACCCCGTAGGGTAGCCTTGCCCGAGGTAGGTAGCGCGGTAGAGTTACTGATTGGAGAGTTAAGGGGAGGAATCCTCGGCTCTCCTGTCAAACTCCGAACGCGCTACCGCCGTAGACGGCAGGAGTCGGGGCGTGGGGGTAAGCTTCACGTCCGGAAGGGGAACAACCCAGCCCAGGGTTAAGGTCCCTAAGAGCTGGCTAAGTGTTAACCACAAGGAAGTCCGAGGCCTTAGACAGTGGGGAGGTAGGCTTAGAAGCAGCCATCCTTTAAAGAAAGCGTAACAGCTCACCCATCGAGGCCTTGGGCGCCGAAAATGGACGGGACTCAAGCCAGCCACCGATACCCTGGACACCAGGCGTTACGCTTGGTGGAGTAGGAGGGCGTCCGGCGGGAGCAGAAGCAGGGGGGTAACCTCCTGTGGATCCCGTTGGAATGAAAATCCTGGTACTAGTAACAGCTTGAGAACGGTGAGAACCCGTTCCGCCGAAACGGGCCAGGGTTCCTCAGCAACGCCGATCAGCTGAGGGTAAGCCGGTCCTAACCTCCAGCCCAACCGGCTAGGAGGGAAAGGGAAACGGGTTAATATTCCCGTGCCTTGGCAGTACCTTTGCGGCGACGCATGCCGGTCTTGTGACGCTTCGGGGTAGCCCGAGCACGGTCGTCGCCGTGTCTAACCAGGATAAGACTCTGGAGTTCCGTAATGGAGAGAAGGAGTCTAAACCTGGGAATGGCCCGCGTTTGCGGGTTCGGGTGAGCCCTGGGGCCCATGAAAAGCAAGACCGGAAATGGGAGCTGCCAAGACCGTACCGAGAACCAGCAGAGGTGCCCCTGGCTGAGAAGGCCTAGGCGCATCGGGTCAAAGTCTCCCAAGGGAATTCGGCAAAATCGTCCCGTACCTTCGGAAGAAGGGATGCCTGCCCCCCGCTGTAGAAATTTTTCTGCAGTGGACGGGTAGGTCGCAGTGACAAGGGGAGGGCGACTGTTTACCAAAAACACAGGTCCTCGCAAGGGAGCAATCCTATGTACGGGGGCCGACGCCTGCTCACTGCCAGTAGGTGAAACCCGGGTTCAACCGGGCTAAGCCCTGGTGAAGAGCGGGGGTAACTCTGACCCTCTTAAGGTAGCGTAATACCTCGCCGCTTAATTGGCGGCTTGCATGAAGGGCGTAACGACCCTCCCACTGTCCCTGGGAGGCACCCGGTGAAGGTGATAGCTGGTGAAAATTCCGGCGACTCCAGGCGGGGTGAGTAGACCCCATAGACCTTTACCGCAACCTGGGGTTACGGTGTGTTTGCTGGTACATAGCGTAGGCGGGAGGCTTCGAAGCGCCCTCCTCGGGGGGCGTGGAGCCGCCAATGTAACACCGCCTACCAACAAACGCATCGTTCACCCGAAAGGGGACAGCTCCAGGCGGGCGGTTTGGCTGGGGCGGCGCGCACCTGAAAAGATATCAGGGGCGCCCAATGGTCGGCTCACGCGGGTCAGAAATCCGCGGTAGAGAGCGAAGGGCAAAAGCCGGCCTGACTGTGTCCCGTACAGAGAGGGACGCAGAGGCGAAAGCCGGGCCTAGCGAACTACAGTGTCCCCCTTGGTGGGGGCCTGTCCTGTCAGAAAAGGTACCTTGGGGGTAATGGTGCTGTCGCGGGTTAGAGTCCCCATCGACCCCGCGGTTTGCGTCTTCGCTGTCGGCTCGCGCCATCCTGGCGGTGTATCGGCTGCCAAGGGTGGGGTTGTACATCCCTTAAAGGCGCTCGTTAGCTGGGTTCAATACGTCGCGAGACAGTATGTAGTCACCTGCCTGGAGTGTGGGCCGCCTGAGCGGAAGTTCCCTCAAGTACGAGAGGAACGAGGGAACGGCGCCTCTGGTGTACCGGTTGTCCGACAGGGCATCGCCGGGCAGCTACGCGCTAGAGGATAAGGGCTGAAGGCATCTAAGCCCGAAACCTCCCGCAAAAAGAGGCGGCCACTCCCGCATTACCCTGGCTTCGGCCGGGACTAGTGCGGGACGAGAGCCCCCCGTACAACACGGGTTTGATAGGCAGGCGGTGTAAGCACCGAGCTTCGGCGAGGTGTTCAGCCGGCCTGTACTAAAAGCTCGAGGCAATTTCGCTCACGCCGGGCGCGTGGCAGCCTAAAGTTCTTCCAGCACCAAAACGGGTCCTACAGCGCGTTCCAGATCTTGTTCTAAAAAGATTAAAAAAAGAGTCAGGCGTAGTTCTTAAGCATGACAAAGGAAATTAAAGCAATCATTTTTGACCTGGACGGTGTTCTTTCTGACACGAACCAGGACCACTTCCAGGTAGAGCACGAGATCCTGTTAGAACACGGGATAAGCGTTAGCAGAGAGGAGATCTCAAGAAGGTTCAAGGGCACTCTTGCAAGAGACCTGTTCGGAACCCTGTTCAGGGAACACGGAGTTAACGCGAGCGTGGAACAAGCGGTCAACACCAAGTGGGAACGGTTGAAAAAAAGGATTGAGGAGAAGGGTGTTAAAGAGATTCCTGGAGCAACGGAACTCGTGAAAGAACTAAAAAGAAAAGGATTCAAGCTAGCAGTGGCAAGCAGTTCTCCCAAAGATTTTGTGGAACTGGTGCTGGAAAAACTGGGGATAAGAGAGCACTTTGACGTGATAGTTTCAGGAACGGAAGTAGGGAAAGGAAAAAGGGAGCCTGACGTGTTCTTGAAAGCAGCAGAAGAACTTGGCCTGCAACCCTCAGAATGCGTGGTCATAGAGGACAGTGTTGACGGGATGAAGTCAGCCAAGGACACTGGGTTTACTGTAATAGGCCTCGTGAAAGACCCTTCGGGCGAAACGCCTGCGGACTTCAACGTAACGTCATTAGAACAACTGCTGAACATGTTGTAAAGAAGTGATCTGACATGGCGCGCGTTAAGCAAACTGACAGGAACCTGGGGTTCTGGAGCGCGGTCTCCATAGGCGTGGGAGGGATGATAGGAGCGGGGATATTCTCTATCCTCGGACCGGCCGTAGAGATCAGCGGCCCCATGGTTCTCGTCGCGTTCCTGATCGCTGGGATCGTCGCGCTTATCAACGCCTACAACTATTCCAGACTGAGTGCCGCGTTCCCCTCAGCAGGAGGAGCCGTAGAATTCCTGATAAGAGGCCTTGGAGACAACATCGCCACCGGAGGTCTGAACATCCTCTTGTGGGCAGGGTACATTATAGCCATGTCCCTTTACGTCCGCGCGTTCGCCGCGTACTCTGCCGCGCTCTTCCCCGCATTATCCGGATCCCAGCATGCCATCATGATCGGGGTCATGATGTTCTTCACTTTCCTGAACTTCAAAGGGTCTAAAACAGTGGGCCGGAGCGAACTCGCAATAGTCTCCGTGAAACTGGCGCTCCTGCTGTTCTTTGGAGTGATAGGCCTGTTCTTCATAAAACCAGAACTCCTGGCTCCTGGAGAAAACGCGTCTTCCCTGAACATTGTCTTCGCCTCCGCGTTCGTGTTCCTCGCGTACGAAGGGTTCGGGCTTATAGCAAACACTGCAGAGGATATACGCGATCCTAAAAAGAACCTTTCAAGAGCGTTCTACACCAGCATTCTTATCGTGGCGGCAGTGTACCTGCTGGTGTCAGCATCAGTTGTCGGAAACCTTCCTCCAGAAGAAGTGAAAAAGGCGAGCGACTACGCGCTTGCAGAAGCAGCGAAACCTTTCCTCGGGAGCATTGGTTTCGCCCTGATGTCCCTGGCCGCCCTCTTCAGCACGTCAAGTGCCATAAACGCAACGCTTTACGGGGGCGCCAACGTGAGTTATATCCTCGCAAAGTACGGGGAACTTCCCCGGAACTTTGAAAGGCGCCTGTGGCGCAGGGGCACGGAGGGACTGGTGATAACATCACTGCTCGTTCTCCTCCTAGCCCTTTTCCTGGACCTGAGCAGCATAGCTGTCATAGGAAGCGCGTCCTTTCTGATCATATACGCAGGAGTGGGAACAGCCCACTACATCTCCAGAAAAAGAACAGGAGGGAATGGGAGTGTGATCCTCGCCAGCATTATCGCGGACGTGCTCCTGTTCGCATTCCTGGTAGCATACCTTGGCATATCCCGGCCTTGGGTGGCCGTGCTCGTGATACTGGTAATATTCTTGAGCATGGTAATGGAGGGAGTGTACAGGGCGTTATCCGGAAGGAGGATGACGCCAAGGAAGATCAGCTTATAACCTCCCGGGGGACTGCCTGGAGGTACAATGCTGCCCCGAAGCAGAGGACCGCAATGACGAGGAAGAGCACGGCAAAGCTCGTTAGGGACACGATAATCCCTCCAAGGATCGCGCCGAAAAAGTACAGCAGGTATTCCATGGAGTTCCACACGGCCCATTCCAGACCCTGAACCTTTTCGTCCAAGTGCCGGGAGTATACTGCCTGGAATGCGGTGTACATCACAGAGTTTCCTGCACCAATAACGGCCTGCACGATGAAAAGCCAGGTCACAGAGTCCACGCCCATCATGGCAAGAAACCCTGCTCCTGAGACCGCGTAGGAGAGCGACAGCACTTCTCTCCTCTTCTCAGTCTTGTCAAGAATGAGTCCTGCAGCAAGAGCTGCCACGACGCCGGAAAAGGCAAAAACTCCTGCTGTAAAGCTCGCGTCCAGGAGGCCTCCCCCAAGTTGTTCCACGAACAACGCGTATATAGGGGCAAACATGTAACCTGACAAGAGGACCAGCGCGTTGGTGCCCAGCAGCACCCGCAGGGCAGGGTTTTTGAGGAACATTGCCTGCATGACAACCACCTACGGGAACAGGCTCTTGATCCAGCGCCCGAGGTAGTAGGAAGACATAACTATCGCGAGCGTGAGAACAAGGTGCTCAAGCACTACCCTGTGCACCTTCTCGCTCCGGTCAAACGAGATCTTAACGCTCAAAATGACTATAAGGAGCAGCCCCCAAGCGACACTGGTCCATAGTGCTGCGTTCAGGTCAAAGAGCAGCACGGGCCACAAGAAACTCAGCGCGAAAACACATTTTGATCCCGCGGTGGAGAGCGTTGACTCCCAAACCTGTTTCAGGGTGCTCTCCTCTTCGGATTCTTTGGACATGTGCATGGCAAGCGCGTCAGAGAGCGAGTCCACCACTGCTATTATTAGTATACCTCCAACAACGGCTGCCTTGGACCCTATCCCCTCTGCCAGGCCTATGACCAGACCGAGAGTGGTTATGACCGAGGATGTCAGACCAAAGCTCACTCCAGCCTTCACTGAACCGTCCATCAGACGTACGAAGCACAAAGGAGAATAAAAAAGTTCACGGGAACCCCCGAAACCATTAAATTGTTCCTGCAACAAAATTTTATTAATGGGGATAGCGGGTGAGCGGCTCACGCGCCCCTTGACGGCGTGAGGAAGTTCCTCCCACTCCGTTAACGGCGTTCCCTTTCGGGAATGTTCCGAGAGGAACAGCGGCAGGAGCAGAAACGACACCCTGGCAGGAACCGCTAAAAAGGATGACCGCACAGCGTGACAAGGCCATGCCGGGGATGAAACGGCCTGCCGCCGCCGGGAGTGCAAGGCAGTAATTGCCGCTTAGTAGAATGCCGCTTTAAAACAGAAGGAGGACTACAGCCCGCTGTCCCCTCTGGCGTGATACTACATCAAGAGAGTTGAGAGGAGAGATCCATTTTCATGATAAGACAAGGTTCTGCCGAGGACATTCCCAAGATAGAAGAGATTAACAAGGTCGTGTTCGGCGAGCCCTGTGGGATTGCCGGAAGAGCAGGGTCCCGGAAGGACTTCAGGGTCTCTGTCGCGGAAGAAAACGGCAGGATCCTAGGATACGTCTGCGGGCACGAGAGGAAAGGAAAGTACTACTTGTGGATGGGATGCGTCCTGCCGGAAGCGCGCAACAAGGGTATAGGAACCGCTCTTTTGAAGCACCAGATGAACGTTGCCGTAAAAGCAGGCTACACGAGGGTGTTCGCGAAGTCCAGCAACAAGTGGAAGCCGATGATGAGGCTCCTGCTCAAGATGGGTTTTGATGTCATAGGATACAAGGCGAGAGAATGGGGCGATGAGGCAGCAGTGTGGTTCGAGAAAGTGCTTCAGGAGGGTTAGTAGCCCTCCCTCTTGATTCTGTCAACTATCTTCTGCGTGTTATCTATTAGGCGCTTGACCTCTTCCTTAAGCCTGGTGAGTTCTTCCCGCACGGCTTCCGCTTCCTGTGGACTGATCAGGTTCCTCTTTTTGAGTATGACCTCTTCCCTGACCTTCCTGGACAACTCGGAAATGAGCAGATCCAGAGAATGTTTGGACAGAGCGACTCTATCACAGTCCAGTATCAGGGAGACTACCTTCTCCTGGATCCCTTCCTTTGGAGGGAAGTTGTCAAGATAGTAGTGCAGGACCTCGTTGCACGCGGCTATCGCGTTCTCCACAGCATTAAGTTCTTCTTGGGTTATCCCAACTTCCTTCAAAAAGATCCTCTCTATCTTTTCCTCGCTTGTCTCTTCCGCCTTCTTTTTTCTTTTCTTGTCACCTGTCACTCAATCTCCTCCAGAGCGCTCACTATCTTCTGCCTGACCTCCTCAAGCTCGGCGTCAGACGGCTTCGGGAGGGGCTTGAACTCAAGCCGAGGTTCCTTGGTCGGGTGCAGTCTCACGTGCACGTGAGGGACCAGGAACCCTTCTACCACCACGCATGTCCTGACAGGGTTCAGGGCCCTGTCTATCGCTCTCGCGACCTTCTTGGACGCTTTGAAGAGCTTGCAGAGTTCCCCGTCAGGCATGTCAAAAACATAGTCATAATGTTTTTTAGGGATCACCAGGGTCTGGCCCTCGTGCATCGGGTTAATATCAAGAAACGCGAGAACATCCTCGTCCTCGTACACCTTTTTAGAAGGGATTTCTCCTTTCACGATCTTGCAGAATATGCATTCATCCACAGGTCCTCACCCCCTGCACTGAGTTTTTGGAGGAATGGGAAATAAAAAGGTTTCAGGCCTCCAGCCTCTGGATTATTTCGTCAATGAGCCCTGGAGAACGGCTGAACAGAGGGTGTTTTTTCAGGCTGACAAACTCCTTTCGTTCCACGCAGTAGTCCCCTCCAGAGGACAGGGCCTGCCTCACGAGAAGGATTGCGGGCATCTGGTGCGCGTTCATGATCAACCACCTCTTGAAGGATTAGGGTCTTCTGGACAAGACTGTTTTCGGACGGGAAGAGCGCGAGTGTCGAGTAATAGGGCGGTGCCCCTTCTTTATATTCCCCTGAGAGGATAAAGTAAAACGGATGCCGCGCAGGAAAAGGCCTGACATGGAAAAAATAAGGAACATGATGAAGATAATCACCCCAGGGTTGTCAGGAATGTGGGCGAAAGAGCCCGCAGCGCACAGCCTGGAGCAGAGGCACAGGGTGAAATTGATTCTGAACGGTCTGGAAGAGCTCAGGAAGGTGCTTTCTCATGATAAAGAAGCGGTTCAGAGGATAGACGCGCTTGTTGAAAGAATCAGGAAAGAGGGCTGGAATGCCCTGGCAGACCACGGCCGTAGGACCGTGTTTGAGATAAAAGAGCTTGAGTCAAGAGCAAGGTACTCTGCATCTGATCTTCCCCCAGATCTAAAAAAAGAGGAGGAGTACGGCGTGGGAGTCAGCGACGTGGGAGGAAAGGCAGTGTCCGACACATCCAAGGAGCTGGGACCTCTTGCAACAGATACTGAAAGGGCCGAGGCAAAAAGGCTCTCAAGCGAGGGAAAAAAGAAGGCTGTGCTGGTAAAGCCCACGGGACAGTTGTACGCGTACTTTGCTCCTGACGGGAGCGTGGTCCTCAGAAGGGCGTCCGCGCAGGAGATCGCGGAACACGAAAAAGCACACTTACGGTATCCCGCTGAAGACTCAAGGTTCTCTGAAGCGTTTGCATACCTTGAAACCTATCCTCCTGAAATCCTGTCCAGCCACGAGAAGTTCAGCGAGGTCGCGGGTCCAGAGCCTCATAAAGTGGGCTGGAGGATAGCGGGCGTGTGCGCCAGCCTGGGGATAACAGCAGAAGAACTATTCCAAGCGTACCAAAAGCTGGGACCGAAAGAATTGTACGCGCGGATAAAAAAGGCAGGGGAACTTAAGGGAAAGGAGGACAAGAAAAAACTCAAAAAGATGGTGGTGGGATAGGCCGGATTTGAACCGGCGACCTCCCGGTTATCAGCCGGGTGCTCCAACCAGGCTAAGCTACTATCCCGCACGCGAGTAGTAGAACAGCACTTACTGCTAATCTTTTTTCTCTTTCGCGTTTAAAAAGGTTAGGTTTAAATTCTTCCGAAGCCCTCCTTAGATCATGCTAGCAGCGAAAAAGACGAAAAGGAGGGGGACAAGAAAACCGGTAAGAGAAGCCATCCGAAACAAGCTTTTTAAGAGAGCAGAGAAAGAAGCGTGGAACGCCGTATCAAACTGGAGGGCTCTCGGCGGGACTGACGAAATGCTGCAGTCCATCCTTGAGAGCGCGGGAGCCAAGGAGGACTTGATAAGAAAAGTGATGGACCGTAAGGCAAAGGGGACGCTTACGGACGAGTTCCTAGCGGGCATACTAGCAGGGCTGAAGTTCCAGCGCATGGAAGCAGAGAGCAAGCTGTTAGCAAAAAGCGAGGCCACTGCCAAGAAAATGGAGGAGATTATTGAAAAGGGCAGGGCAAAAAAGAAGGAAGTGAAGGAAACAGTAAGCAAAAAACTGGAGGAGATTGAGAAAAAAGCAACAGAGAAGGGAGCTGCGGAAGTGAAGGTTGAAGGCCCTTCCCCCATGTTCATCGGGTACCACAAAAAGCTTGCGATCCTGATCGTGGTACTTGTCCTCCTGGCCTTGATAGTAAGTCTCCTGAGAGGATGACTGATGAGAGTAAGGCAGCTTAGATCAAAGGAGATAAAAGAGCTTCGTAAAAAATTTTCTTGGCTGCCTGCAAAAGGGCTTGTAGAGGAGGAACTGCAGGGGGACCTGCTGGTTATAACGGACGGCAGCACACCCCTTCTCGCTAGGAAAAAGGGTGTGCTCTTCCCTACACTGTTCTCTGGAGCGGACCTTCCTGAAGTCACGATAGACATGGGCGCCGTGAAGTTCGTGGCCAACGGGGCTGACGTGATGGCCCCCGGAGTCGTTGAGAAACCGCCATTCAAGGAGGGGGATTTACTGTACGCGGTTGACGAAAGGAACAGAAAAAAGATCGCAGTGGTGATGGCGCTCGTGGATTCCGACTCTTTCCCTGAAAAAGGGAGGGCTTTCAAGAACCTCCATCACGTGGGAGACAGGATCTGGCAGTCAAAAGAATGAACTCTAAAAAACAGGAGGGAGAATCGTGACAGAACTATTGTACATGGACGACGCTTACCTAAGGGAGTGGACCGCAAAGGTTTTGGAATCTGTTGGAGAGAAAGTCGTGCTTGACAGGACCGCGTTCTATCCTCGGGGAGGAGGACAGCCCAGTGATACAGGGAAGATTAACGAGGACGGGGAAGAGTATAACGTCCTTGAGGTTAAGAAGGAAAACGGGAGAATAGTCCACATCCTGGACAGAACAGGCCCAAGCAGGGGAGAAGAGGTCAGGTGCACTCTTGACTGGGACAGAAGGTATACTCTCATGAGAATGCATACTGCCGCGCACCTTCTTTCAGCACTCATCAACAAAAGAACAGGAGCCATGATAACTGGCAATCAGCTGGGAACAGAAAAATCCCGCATAGACTTCAGCCTTGAAGAATACTCTCCTGAACTGCTCGCTAGTATCGTGAAAGAAGCCAACGAACTAATCAGCAAAGGCGCGGAGGTAAAGGTATACTACCTGCCGAGAGAGGAAGCACTCCGTATCCCCGGCATAGTGAAACTGGCTGACAAGCTCCCCCCAAACGTCAGCAGGCTCAGGATAGTGGAAATAGAAGGGATAGACACTCAGGCCGATGGCGGAACTCACGTAAAGAACATTAGAGAAATAGGGAACATAGTCGTCCTGAAGACAGAAAACAAGGGTAAGAACAACAGAAGACTCTACTTTGGCCTGGAAAAGGCCTGAGACCGCAAGAGAATCTTTGTTTTATAAATCCCGAAAGGTATAAAAACCAGAAGCAACCCTATTGTTACCACTGGTGAGTTGTTATGAGGCTTGGGTTGGTGTTGTTTGGGCTCCTCGTGCTATTGGGAGCAGCCCTTGCAAGCACGGCGGTAGTGTATTCTCCCGACAAGGATTTTGGTTCTGCGAAGATGCTTGAAGAAAACGGGTATAGTGTGAAAACCTTCAGCCAAAAGTTCGGGCTGGAGGAACTCAGGGATGCGGAAGTGCTCTTCGTAGACGCGGGAATAAACGATATACCCCCGGAAATGTATGTGATATTCAGGGAATACGCGGTGCAAGGGGGAAAGGTGATTATCGCGCTTGACCCTGTGTCCGTAAAAAGCTACTCCACGTTTGATGAGATCAGCAGAATAGACCCGAGCCTCTGCTATTCAGAACCTTCTCCCACAAAAAAATTCCAGTACTGTACAGAAACAAAAATCTTCGGGCAGGACCTCGTGACCGGAAAAGCGTATTCCCCAATATCAGAATACATCGGGAAAATAGAGGCAGTGCCCCTGGAAAGCAGTGGAGCACCCCTCGCGTACGTGGATGGCCAGGAAACCGCCGTGAGAAACTACGTCGGACAAGGGGAGATGATAGTGGCGGGATTCAGGTACTCTCCAGAAACAGAAAAGTTCTTTGAGCAGCTCATGTTCCCGGGAAAAGCAACAGAACAGACTCCTGTACAGGCCCAGGCAGAAAACCAAGAAAACACGGGCATAATTGCAAGGCCAAAGCCTCCTGAAACCGAGAAGAAGATAACCGGAGAAACAATAGCAGTACTGCCTGGAAAAACGCAGGAAGGAGGAAGCATAGTACCAACTGTCGTTGGGCTTGTGTGTCTTGCAGGAATCCTCGGCTACTTTATCATAACCAGACCGCCACAGCAAAAGCCAGGGCCTAAGAAGACCATCAAAGAACCGGCAAAAACCCCTCCCAGCCACGCGTCACAAACAACCCTAGTAGACCTCCAGGCACAACAACCTAGGATAACACTACCTCCAAAAGAAAAAGACGAGTTCATCTACTAGTAAGGACGCCTTCCCCGCCCTTACGAACCCATCCGCTTCTCTTTTTAAGCAGTTTACCCATTAGAGGACTGCATGTTTGACTGGGAATACTTTAACAAGGAAGTGGACTGGATAATAGAGATCCCGAGCGGAAAAAAGATAAGGGACCTCGGGATCCTGCAGAACGTGGAGGTTAATGAGGAGGAGAAAAGAGTATACGTTACCCTCAAGCACCACCGGATGGAGCAGTACTTTGAGGAAAGAATAAGGGATATAATCCGGAACATGGGCTACGATCCTGAGGTCGTGTTCGTGTAGTTTCCAGGCCCAGGCGGGGGACTGAAAGACTCAGGAGGGTATTTAACAGGAGCTGGGCTCGCTCCCTCTGCTATCGTGCTTGCTTTTTCTGGGACAACCAGTTTTTCCCCAGCTTCTGGAACCTGTTGTCCTGGAACTCTTGTCATCTGAGCGCCTGGCTGCTGCAGGTACACGGTCAGAACGTACAAGAACGAAAGCGCAAACAGCGCGAGCAGTGCAAACGTGATCATTCTTCGCTTAACCCTTCCTCCGACCACCGTTTCTCCTTTTTCGGTAAGAGAGTAGTACACCCATTTTCTGCCAGTATCCTCCCTGGCCACCAGTCCCGCATCAAGCAAGAGCCCCAAGTGTTCTGACACTGTACTCGGAGAAAGACCTGTCTCCCTAGCCAGCTCTGAGAGGGTCTTACGCCTTTCCCGCAGTGCCTTAAGAATGTTTATCCTGCTGGACACTGCCAAGGCGTTCAGTGCTTTTCTGTCAATAGTGATTTCCTCGCCCTCCACGATAGCAGGTATTACAACAGAAAATATAAATACCTACGCTTTTTCTTCGGTAGCGGTGAAAACAAGATGAGGGACATTAGGGTATTCGCCGAAAGAGCCGAAAAAAGGCCTTTGGTGGAGATAGTGGAAAGAAAGGGCCTCGGGCACCCTGACACGATAATGGACAGTGTTTGCGAGGAGATAGCTGTAAAGTTTTCACAGGAGTACGTGAAGAGATTCGGCAGGATATACCATTTTAATGCTGACAAGGGCCTTCTCGTGGCAGGAGACGCTGAGATAGAGTTCGGGGGAGGAAGAATAACAGAGCCAGTGAGAATGATAATAGGGGACAGGGCTACTATGGAAGTGCACGGCGAGCCCTTCCCCGCAGCAGAAATCGCTGAAAAAACAGTGAAAGAATGGCTGCGTGAGAACATACCTCTCCTCGCGGATCATGTTATTGTAGAACCCGCGTTCTCACCCGGGTCTCCTGAGCTCGTGAGCATATTCGAAAAAGAAGGTGTCCTGGGATCTAACGACACCAGCGCGGCAGTGGGATACTATCCCCTAACCCCCCTGGAAGAACTGGTCATGAGCACAGAGAAGATGATTAACTCCAGAGAGTTCAAAAAAGAGTTTCCTGAGACGGGCACTGACGTTAAGGTCATGGGCGTGAGAAGAGGGGACGACATCAGCATCACCATAGCCCTCGCGTTCATCTCAGGAGAAATAGGCTCTGAAAAAGAGTACTTCAGGAGAAAAAAAGAGGTTGTCTCAAGAATCAGAGAGAACATCGGCGAGAACGTCCACCTGCAGGTTAACACCCTTGACGAGCCAGGAAGAGGAGTGAAGGGAGTATACCTAACGGTAACAGGAACCTCCGCAGAGTCAGGGGACAGCGGAGAAGTCGGCAGAGGAAACAAGGTGAACGGGCTCATATGCCTGAACAGGCCCAGCGGGTCAGAAGCGGCTGCTGGAAAAAATCCTGTCTCGCACATAGGAAAGATATACAACGTCCTCTCTCACGTGATCGCCAAAGAGATCTGTAAAACCGTTCCAGGAGTGGAGTCCGCGCAGGTCTGGATGATAACCAGGATCGGGAACAGGATAGACGAGCCGCTTGTCTCGGTAAAGGTAGTGTCCGAGAAAGGGTTTGACCCAGGCGAGGTGGAAGAAGTTATTAACAGGAGGCTTGACAACATCACAGGATTCTGTTCAGAACTGGCCGCTGGAAAGTACAGAGTATGCTGAAGGAGTGTCGCGCATGAGAGTGCTTTTCCTGGGAACAGGAGGGGGAAGGTACGTGACCTCCTCCCAGAAACGGGCTACTGGAGGTATCGTCATAACTTCTGGAGAAATAAGCTTGATCATGGACCCCGGGCCCTGCTCTTTGTGCAGGATCCTTGAAAGAAGGGTCAACCCGAGGTTTGATGCCATGCTCATCTCGCACGGTCACACGGACCATTCTGCGGGAGCAAACCCTGTGATAGAAGCAATGACTGATGGGACAAGGAACAAAAGGGGCGTACTCATCTGCCCTGAAGGAGTAGTGGGAGGAATGGTTACAGAGTACCACGCCAGCCTGCTGGAAGAGGTAGAGATCGTCTCCCCTGGGGACGTGGTGAAGGTGAAGGACACGACCGTAAGGACCGTGAAAGCAGTCCATTCTGACTCCATGAAGTGCGTGGGGTTCGTGATCAACGAAACAATAGGTTACACAGGAGACACAGGATACTACCAGGGCATGGGAAAAGAGTACAAAGGCCTGGACACCCTGATAGTCAACGTGATAAACCCTACAGACAATATCTACGACACGATCATGTCGGTGAAGGGCGCAGAACTGCTGGCAGGAGAAGCAAGGCCCAAAAGGATGGTGATCACCCACTTTGGGAGGAACATGCTCAGGGCAGGTCCTGAGAACATTGCCGCAAGAATCCAGGAGAGGACAGGGGTCAGAACTCTCGCGGCAAAGGATGGCCTGGAAGTAGACCTCTCCAAACGGAGCGTGCTGGAATGGTCCTGAGCCCGGAGCAAAAAAAGAAGTTCCTGAAAATCGCAAGACCAAGACTAAACAAATGCATTTCGTGCGACGAAGAGGTCAGGAACGAGATCAGGAGAGGGCTCAAGAACGGGCGTGTTGACGAGAAGGTGCTGTCACTCTTTCCAGACGCGTACCCTGGCGTGTTACGCAGAGTAAAACGAGGAGACCCTGAACCCGTGCTCTCCTATTTCCTAACAGAGCATAACCTGAAAAGACTTGTCCTCTACAAGCAGACAGGAAGAGAAGAGTACCGGAAGTGCCTCGTCGTCCCAGGAGAGGTGGTCGGAGAAAAGGACGGCATGCTGCTGATAAGGGCTCCCGACGGTGTTCACACTACCAGAAAGCGGAAGGGATTCAGCAAGGGATCCAAGGTCCTCATACACGACGGAGAAGTTGTGGACATTCTCACCGAGAAAGAGTACTCTAAGATCAAGAGGATGTACGAAAGAACCCTGAAGTCACTTGAGTCTTGACAGGATCTCGTCCCTGACTTTCTCAGGATCCTTAAGGCCCCTGAGCACAACAGCGGGCCGGGAGTAACTGGACCTGGAAAAGACCCTTATGCTCTTGATCCCCAGCATTCTCTCGAACGGGCCCTCCACCAGCACCACCTCTGTTATTTTACTGTACGGCACTGTCTTCTGTACTCTGAAGACTATACCCTGACTAACCTCAATCCCTCTCCCGGTAAGCTTGTAGGAGACTGTTTTCACGAAAAAGAAGGCCCAGAGGTACGCGGCAAAAGGAGGGATAGTAAAGCATGCTACGAACAAAAGCAGCGCGGTGCCAAGATCAGCGTGCTCAAGCGCCAAAGCCATGACAAGAGGGAGGGAAAAGACTATGAGCACGAGACCGAGGTAAGATCCCAGCTGCTGGAACAGCAGGTCATGCCTTACAGGCACCTCTTTCTCCCTCATGCATAACAGGAGGAGAGTAATCTTTTTAAGCATTGTCTTCCTTTGGTTTTTGTGAGCCGTAAAAAGGCAAAAGCGAAGGATCTTGACAGGATCCTGCAAAAAGACAAGCTCGGAAACTGCTGAAGTCACAACTGGAAAAGGAGCTTGAAGAGATTCTGGAAAGGGATCCTGACGCGCTCAAAAAACTGCTTGAAAAGATTAAGGAGGAGGAAAAGGAATGACTGAAGAAAAGGAATCCAGGGAAAAAGAGGAAACCCTTGTGTTCCCAAATGCTGTTATCGTGAGGGAGCTCAGAAAGTACATAGACAGGGACAAGATAATAAAAAAAGAGGTCAAAATCGCCGTGAACAAGTTCCTTGAGGAAGTGCTTGCAGACATCGCGAAGAAAATGAACGAGTTCCCGTACGCTACCGTGGACTACCGGATGTTTCAGGAAGCGATAAGACCGTACAAGAAAGTAGGAGAGCTGGACAAGGAAAAGGAAAGGCTAAAAGCACACCTTGACGTTATAATCAAGGACTGCCAGAGCATTCAAAGGGACTTGGACGAGAAGCTCTCGTGAAAACCCTCTCTTTTTTACACCGTTTTCAGCATTGAGTCCAGACGCTCTAAAATTTTTTCTCCGGTACTGGCATCAAACTCAAGTATTATAACATCAAGGGAGGCTGTAAAACACGCTACTCTCCAAACAGGACTCTCCTCCTGGTGAATTGATATTATTTCCTTGGTTATCCTCCTCTTGTATCCCCTGGCTATCCTCCTGGCCTCCTCCAAGATCTTTGAAGAAGACGTTCTTACTTCGCTGACTTCCAGCCGTGTCCTGCTCGCGGAAGGGTTTTGAACACCTTCTCTGACCTTGACCTCGCCGGAGACAAACACGTTGAGAACATCAAAGGATCTCGGCAGAGAGTAGATGAGCGTCCACGCGTCAGTGCGCTCCCCGTCTGAAGTAATGCACACCGCAGAGGAAAGGTAGTACCCCCTCTCAAGCCTTTCCCCCAGTTCTTCGTTCTTCTCCGCTTTTTCTAAGGCCTCTTGGAATTCCATGGTATATGGAATAGCATGAAATCATTTTTATACTTACCCTGAATATACAACGATCATGAGCCAGAAGACGCATGCGGACATAAAAGCAATGAAAGCCACACAGTACCTCAAAGAACTTCCCAGCACCAGGTTCTCTCTGGCCGGCACTGTTCTCGTTTCTCTTGCTGCCGGGGCTGCTGCCGGCTGGACGTCAGGACTCGGAGTATGGTGGGGAATCAAGGCCAGCGCCTGGATAGTAATGCTGCCCGCGCTCCTGTCCGCATTCTTTTCCAGCCAGGCTTCCAGGCTCGCCAGCAAAAGACTTAGGACAAAAAGATCCGCGTACCTCGCGTTCTTCTCGTCACTCATAATCTCCGCGTTTCTACTGCTCGGATCTGTGATCCTTCACCAGGATCCCTGGACAGGAACCAATGTTATACTTTACGGTTTCGTGTTCGTGCTCGCGTTCAGGGTATTCGTACTAAGGGTAACCCACCCTTACAACATATTCCAGATAATGGGCCTTTCCAGCATTCATTTTTGCCTGGGGATCCTGGCACTGTACACCTCCCCCCTTCTGGGGGTGATGGCGTGGAACATGCCCGCGCTGACGATACTGGTAAAGTCAGTGGTGTCCCTTCTGGTAATATTCGGCGGCATGGTCTTCTTTTTCGCGCTGATAAACGCTCCGATGAAAAGGAACTTCGGAGTGACCTCAACCAGCCTCATAATGTCCTTCATAGAACACTGGTTTGACAAGACAGACCTGCTGGAAAAGAACCTCAAACCATTGTCAGAAAAAACAGACACTCTTGTGAGCGTTCTCCACTTCAAAACCCGCAGCGGAAGAGAGGCTGTCCTGCTGACCCCAATCTTGCACCCCGGCCCCTTCGGGTTCGTCGGCGGGGGCAAGCTCACGAAGCACCTGACGGAAAGAATAGAAAAGAGAACAGGAGCGACTGTCATAATAGGCCACGGGACTGCAACACACGATCTCAACCCTGTGGACACAGAATCGCTGGACAAGGTGGTCAGGGAAACGTTACAGCGGCTGAAAAAACTAGAGTACTCCGCTAAAGCAACAGGGCCTGTAAGGGTAAAAGAGGGAGACTATAATCTTTTGGGAATAAAGTTTGACGGCATGATACTCGGGATTTCAACATTCTCCCCCAAACCCACGGAGGACATTGACACTTCCGTAGGACTCGCGCTAGCGTCCAACATAGGGGGGAACGCGCATAAGGTCATGTACATTGACGCGCACAACTGCTACAAGACAGGAAAGTACGCGATATTCTCCGGAAGCTCTAAAGTGTTTATGATGCTGAAGGGCGCGAAGAAACTGCGCGAGAAGATACTAAGAAAGAGACCTGGGAAACTGCGTGTCGGATGGCACGTGGACCCGCTGGAAGGATACACGCTGAAAGACGGTGTGGGGCCCACTGGCCTTAGGGCGATCGTGATAGAGTCGGGCGGAAAGAAGACCGCGCTGATCGTGTTCGACGCAAACAACATGAAAAAAGGGCTCAGGGAGAAAATCCTCTCCCGCTTGAAGGAGGAGGGGTTTGACGAGGCTGAAGTGATGACCACAGATTCCCACTGTGTTAACAACGTCCAGGGAGGGGAAAATCCTCTCGGGGAGAGAATACCCGAAGAGGAGATCATTGAAAAGAGCGTGAACGCGGCCCTGAAAGCCGCAGAAAACCTTGAGGAAGCAGTAGTGGGAGGAGATGTTTTCAGGGTCAGGGGCGTGAACGTGTTCGGCCCTCAGAAGGCACCCCAGCTAACAGCCACGATAAACTCTGTTATCGCGATAGCGAAGGTGGCCGGACCTGTTATACTCACCCTCTCGCTTGCGGTGTCTCTCCTTGCGATAATACTCTTAGGGTGAAAAGAATGAGGATAGGCTTCTTCACCGAAACATTCTATCCTCAGTCCAACGGGGTTGTCACGAGCATAGAGTCTTTCGGAGGAGAGCTCGTAAGAAGAGGGCACAGAGTGCACGTGTTCTGCCCGTTCCAGGGGGATGGGGAGCGGCTGGGAATGAAGGTTCACGGGTTCCCTTCAGTCACCTTCAAGCCCTATCCTGAGTTCAAGGTCGCGCTCCCGGTGCTGAAAAGGATCCCTGAACTGGATATAGTGCACACCCACGGGCCTTTCACGATGGGGTCCCTTGGGCTCGCTGTCGCCAAAAAGAGAAAAATCCACGCCATAAGCACCTTCCACACATTGCTGCCGGAGTACGTTGACTACGTGACCAAAATAGACTACCTGAAAGGAGTGCTTGAGAAAGTCATGTGGTCGTACCTCAAGAGGCACTACAGATGGTACGATCTCGTGATCTCCCCGAGCAATGCGATAAAAAGAATACTGGAAGAGAAAACTGGCCTTGAGAGAATAGAGGTGCTGCCCACTGGGGTTGATGTGAAAAAACTTAAGCCGACGCCCAGGAAGAAGGCAAGAGAAAAACTGGGGATACCAGAGGAAGAGAACGTCCTGTTGTTCCTGGGAAGGCTCTCCTATGAGAAGAGCATAGATGACGTGATAAGGGCTGTCAGGGGACACGAGAGTATAACCCTGTACATTGCAGGAAGAGGGCCAGCAGAACCAGACCTTAAGACACTGGCCAGGAAGCTGAGGGTGAAGAACGTGAAGTTCCTTGGCTTCGTCCCGGAAGAGGAGAAGGCGCTATACTATTCTGCCGCGGATGCCTTTGTAATGCCCAGCAGGACGGACACGCAGGGTCTTGTGGTGCTGGAGGCCATGGCGTGTGGTTGTCCTGTCATAGCTGCTGATGCCCTCGCCCTGCCTGAGTTCGTAGACCATGGGAAGAACGGGTACTTGTACGATCCGGAAAAACCTGAGGAGATCGCTTCCCTCTTCCTGGAGAACATTACGATGCTCAGGAGGATGAGAAAAACGGCCAGGATGACCGCGGAGGAGTACTCGGTGGAAGCGCAGACGAGCAAGCTGGAAAAGGTGTATGAAGAGGTACTAGCCTCCCCTGTCAGAATAAGAGGTGGACGCTGACTTCAGAAGGTATACTTCAAGGTATGCCTTCCAGAACTTTAGGGTCATTCGGAGGTAGCCGTTCTTATTGAACCTCCGGGTGCTGGAGAACACGACAAGCTTCGGATCCCAGACCACTCTCCCGTACTTTCTCGCCCTGTTACCCAGCTCGTTGTCCTCAAGGGCCATAAGGCCTGGTCTGAATCCTCCCATTTTAAGGAACGTTCTTTTCCGGAAGATCATGTTAGGCCCTTGGAACTGGTAGAACCCGAAAGCTGCGGTGATCCTCGGGAAAAGGTTCGCGGTCAGCAGGTACATGATCTCGTGCTTTAATCCGTCTTCCAGGGGGCGCAGGGGACCGCTGGCCGCCACGGTCTCAGGGTCAGAGAAGATTCTGCGGACCCTTTCAACCCATCCTTTTCCCAGCACCGCGTCAGCGTCAACAAAGCATAGGATGTCTCCTTTCGCTTTCTCCGCTCCCTTGTTCCTGGCAGGACCTGCTCCCCTCGGTTTTTGTAGTAGTACTCTTGCCCCGTACTCTCTCGCGATTTCCCTGGTGCGGTCCTTACTGTAGGCGTCAACGACTATGACCTCGGCGTCCGGCGCCTGAGCCCTTATTTCTTCCAGGCACGCGCTTACGTGCTCTTCCTCGTTCATGGTTGGTATTATAAAAGAGAGTTTCACCCGAGCACCTCTTTATAGAAGCTGAAGGTCTTGTCCGCGATTATGTTCCACTCAAACTTTTCCTCCGCGATTCTCCTGCTCTCCGCGCCCATCCTCCTGCGGAGGCTCTTGTCTGACAAGAGGGTGTTAATGTAACGCACCATTGAGTCAACGTCCCTCATCCTGAACACGTACCCGTTCCTCTCGTGCTCCACGATTTCAGGGTTCCCTCCCGCGTTGCTGGCTACGAGGGGAACCCCACAGGCCAGTGCTTCAAGCAGGGATATTGGCAGAACCTCCCAGAGGGATGGGAGAACGTAAACGTCACTCGCAGAATAGAGCGCGGGAAGCCTTTCTTCCGGGACGAACCCTGTGAACTTGACGTTCTCCTGCAGGCCAAGTTTTCTGACCATCTTCTCAAGGACGGGCTTTGATTTTCCTTTCCCTGTGATCAGAAGAACCGTGCTCGGATGCTCCTGAAGTATTTCAGGCATCCCCCGGAGCAGGTACTCTACTCCTTTCTGTTTTATGAGCCGTCCTAAGAAGAGTATCACGTTATCATAACCTGAAGCGAGTTCTTCCCTCATCCCATCATCAACTGGTCTGAAGAAGGAGGTGTCAACACCATTGTGTATCACGGTTATCTTGGACTCGTCCACCTCGGGGTAGTGGGTTATGTCTTCCTTCACGGCGTGACTCACTGCTATTATGTTGTCAGCCTCCCCTAAGACCTTGGCCCCGTGAAGCCTATCAAACAGCGTGCCTATAACGCTTATGGCAGGGGAGATACCCAAAGGCCTCTGGTTGTGGAGGGTCATGAAAAACTTTTTCCCGTTCGCGTGAGCATGCTTTCGGCAGTACGAGAAGTCAGGGAACCATCTCCCGTGCAAGTGGAACGCCTGAAAATCAAACTCCGCGTCTATTTCCTTTATTCTCTTCTTGGCTTCGGGTGCAAGTGTCAGAGGTGGAGGGTATATGAGAGGCGCTTTTATGAACTTTGCCCGGACCCGGTGAACATGCATTCCTTCCACGTTTTCCTCCACATCAGTCCCGTCCAGGCGGGACGTGAGAACGTGCACTTCCATTCTCTTAGCGAGCCTTCTTCCAAGCTCGTACATGTGCTTTTCTACGCCGCCCGTGTAGGGATAAAAAAAGGCGTTGACGAGACAGACCCTCATCATAACCGGTTCACCATCCTAGAGCGTATCTTATTATGGAGTATATGAACGCGAGTATTATTAGTATGAACAGCAGCTTGAAGAAGAACTGGGGGACTTCAAGCGGCTGGTACTTCCTCACAACAGTTACCTTTCTACCGGAGGCCGCTGCAGCCCCGCTCCTTCCCCCACCCCCGTTATCGGGGCCTGGAGGTTCGGGTCCTGGGGGTTCAGGTTCTGGGCCTGGGCCGGGAGGTTCTGGCTCGGGCTTGTTCTTATCTTCGTCTCGCTTTTTCCGGGACTTTAAAGGCTTTGCTTCCACCAGCCTGGCCAGCAGACCCTCTTGAGCCAGCCACTGGAGCGTGTTTTCAAGGGCCTTCCTCGCCTCCTCAGACCCTGCGGGTATCGGGATCCATGCCTTGACGATCTCGTACTTCCTCTCTTTTCTTTCGCCTTTTTCTGTCTCTCTCAACAGTTCAACAGAAGCGCCGCGAATGTTGAGCTCGTTAAACTTTTCCTTAATCCGCTCGAAAACAGACGGGGGCATTAAAACGACGTAATACTTCTGCCCTTCTCTCTTGACAGTGATCTTTTTCAGGAAAGTCTGCATTTCCTTGGAGTGTTTTTCAGGCAAGAATTCTGAAAAGCGCACGCCCGTGCTAAGGCCCTGCGAGTGATAGTATTCATAAACTCTTTTCCTGAATTCTTTTGACTCTGATTCAAGGTTCTCCAGTTCCACCCCAAACTGCTTCTTCCATTCCGCGAGCTTTTTCTCAAGAGTCTTCCTTCTCTCGTATCTTTTCCTGAGAGTTTCCCTCACATCAGCAGAGGGACCTTTGGAGATTGTTTTTTTCTTTACCATCAGCTTTTAATACAAAGTTCGTCCTTTAAAACTCTTGGGGGAGACCCCTGGGAGATGGCAGCATGAACGAACTGCAGGAGTTAACAAAGTCCCTGATGCACAGGTCAAGAGCGTGTTACCTTACCATAATGGGCAACCAGAGGATCCACGCTTATTCTATGATAGCTGGCTTGGCCGACCTTGAGTCCAGACTCTACGCTTGGAACATGGGGTACCTGGCGAAGAATGTTGAAAAAGCGATAGATACGTGCGAGAGATGCATTAAGACAACCCTTCTCACAGGAAGATGCTATAAGTGCTCAAGAGCACTAATAGAAGAGATAGACAGGGAAGTATCCCAGATTCCTCCGTCCAAGTGGGAACACATGAAAATGAGTGAAGAGTGAATGCTGGGACACGCGGTCCTGTTTGCGCTGGGCGCGTTAGGTGTTTTCGCGTTCAGTAGCCTGGTCATACGCGAGGCATCAAAGGTTGCGGAGATGCTGGGCAGGAGTCTTGCGGCGGTCGGTTTTTTGCTCTTGGCCGTGAGCACTAGCCTGCCCGAGCTTCTCGTGAACGTGTTCACCGCGGCAGAAGGCCAGGTCATGGTCGGGATAGGTAATGTTATCGGCTCCAACATCGCTAACATCTGTTTAGTGTTCGGCATAGCGGCTGTCATAGCCAGGGTCAGGGTGCCGTACGAGTCACTGGTGACCAACGCGGAGATCCTTCTTTTTATTTCCGTAGCCCCCTTGACATTACTGCCGGTGCAGTCAAGCGTGCTGGCTACCGGGATAGTCCTCTTATCCGCGTTCAACGTGTACGTGTACTACATACTCTCCAGGGAAAAGAAAACCGCAGTGTACTACCTTCACGTGCCGGAAGGGGACATGAGGGAAGTGCACGTGCGCGAGAGAGCAGAGCTCGCTCCAGTCGCATTATTCCTGGTAGGAGTGGCGGGCACAGTACTCTCCAGCAGGATTCTGGTAGACCACGGGCTCGCGATCGTGCAGGAGTTGGGCGTGCTGCCATCGTTTTTCGGGGCGACGGCCATCGCGGTAAGCACAAGCCTGCCTGAAATAGTTATAGACACGCGGGCAATCAGAAGGGGAATGACAAGCCTTGCTGTCGGGGATATTCTCGGAAGCTGCGTGGTTAACATGAGTCTCGTTCTGGGCGTAAGCCTGCTAATCGGGAAGAGTGTTCAGGGAGCTATCCTCACTCCGCTGCTAGTAATGTCAATGGTGCCTCCAGTAATACTCTGGTATTCCCTGGTCAAGCACGAGGGCGTTCCAAGGAACGTTGGACTCGTGCTTCTCGGGTACTATGCCCTGTTCCTGGCGAGGCAGTTCTCCTGGGCTTGAGGCACGGCCGAGGTAATGCTTTAAAACCCTAACGCTGTTGTTTATCCCATGGAAAGTGATGTGATCCTGCTGGCGGCAGTCAACCTATTCCTTTTGATCATACTCCTGGTGACCGTCAGAAAGTACCTGGGCCTAAAGCCGACTGAACAACCGAAGGCAGTTCACACGAGCAAGCTGGAGAGGATAAAGAGAGTCATCTCAGAACCTGAAGAAGAAGACAACTTGAAAGCGTTCGTTCTCGGTATGATCGCCGCGGGCAAGACCGATGAGGAGATCGTCTCAGCCCTCCGGAACAAGGGGCTTAGGGAAAGGGATATTAGGAGCCTGCTGGAGGAGACCGAATGAAGAAAAAGAGGAATGTTCTGATACTCGGGGCGGCTGGAAGAGATTTCCACAACTTCCTGGTGTTCTACAAGAACAACCCGAGGTACAGAGTAGTCTGTTTTACAGCAACCCAAATCCCTTTCATAGAAGACAGGATTTTTCCGAAGGAACTCGCTGGGAAAGGATACCCTCGAGGAATACCAATATACCCTGAGTCAGAGATGCCCCGGATAATAAAGGAAAAGAAAGTGGACGAGGTCGTGTTCTCTTACAGTGACGTGTCTCACGAGTACGTCATGCACAAGGCGTCAGAAGCAGAAGCGGCTGGAGCGAGTTTTGTGCTGCTCGGCCCGAACGACACCATGCTGAAGAGCAGAAAACCCGTGATAGCCGTGACCGCTGCGCGCACGGGGAGTGGTAAGAGCCCTGTCACCAGGGCAGTGTGCACGATCCTGGAAAAGAAGGGCAAGAAACCGGTCATAATCAGGCACCCGATGCCCTACGGTAACCTCAGCAGGCAGGCAGTGCAGAGGTTTGAAACAGAACAGGATCTGGAGCTGGCCAACGCAACTATAGAGGAAAGGGAGGAGTACGAGCAACACCTTAACGAGGGAAGAGTAGTATACGCAGGGATAGACTACAAGAGGATCCTGAGGGCTGCTGAGAAAGAGGCTGACTTCATAGTATGGGACGGTGGCAACAATGACTTTCCATTCGTGCGCCCGGACCTGATGATAACCGTCGTGGACCCGCTTAGGCCGGGCCACGAGCTAAAGTACCATCCTGGAGAAACGTGCGTGAGAATGGCTGACGTGATAGTCATAAACAAGGAGAACACGGCCCCGAAACGGAATATCACAAGGGTAAGAAAAAACGTGAAAAAGATCAACCCGGACGCGATTATAATAGACGCGGAATCAAGGATATCCGTTGACAATCCTCAGGTAATAGCCGGAGGAAAAAGGGTGCTCGTGATAGAAGACGGGCCTTCAATAACTCATGGAGGAATGCCTTACGGGGCAGGGTACGTTGCCGCCAAAGAGTTCAGGTGCAAGATAGTGAACCCGAAGAAGAAGGTCAAGGGGAGCATAAAGAAAGCATACCAAAAGTACCCACACATCGGCCCAGTGCTCCCAGCCCTTGGGTACAGCCAACAGCAGCTGCTGGAACTGGAGCAGACGATAAACAGGATAGACTGCGACGCAGTGATAATAGCCACTCCCGTGGACCTTAGGAAAATCATCTGGATAGACCAGCCTAGCGTGCACGTGTTCTACAGGATAAAAGAAATAGGACGGCCTACACTAAAAGAGGTTATAGAAAAAAAGTTCAGACTCTGAGCCTCCGGGCTGAGAGCCAGAAGAAGGTCAGAACAGTTTTTTCAGCCTGACGTCAAGGTATGCTGCGATTTTCACAGCTTCCTCGTCAACCTCTTCTTTTCCTGAGTATTCTCTTATCTTTTCCGCGCCCTCAAGTATGTCCTGGCACAGACTGTCCAGCGTGCTCGCCATAAGCCTGACCGCGTCCTCCGAGATTTTTATCCCCTTTTCTTCAGCATGCTTTCTGACCAGTTCCTCAGCGCGCATCTTCCATTCACTCCTTTCCGACGATAACAATGTCCCTGACCGCTTTTACTCTCTTGTATAGGATGCTCTTCTGCTTAAGTATCTTGGGCAGTTCTTCCTTGGTCAGGCTTGCTCTCAAGGGCTCTGTGGTTATCCTGACGACCTCTCCTGTCTCAAGATTGAGTATAAGGTCATTAACCTTGCCCAGGTACTTGCCGCTGGCATCGTATATATCCAGCCCGTACATCTTAGAAGCGCGTATTGTCATAATTTTGACCTCCCTTGAACGCTAAAAGAAAGAAGGTGGGGTATAAAAAAGTTACGCCGACAGGCTTTTATTACGAGCAAGCCTTTCATTCTCTCGGATGAAGTTTGAGGAGTACTACGAGCTCCTGGAGCTCGGCTCGGGAGACAGGGTCCTGGTCACTGGAGACAATTCCCTTTTCCTGGCGCTTTACATTGCGGGAAGGGCAAGAGAAGAGGGAAAAGAGGTCATCACCAGAGCACTCCTCGGCCCGGGCTCTAAGGCGATTTCAATAAGAGAGGCTCTTGAGCACGAGAAAGAGAGTTACTCAGAGTACTATCAGACGCTGAAGAAGGGTATTGTGAACACCTCTTTTGGGAGACACGGGCTCTTGGAGCAGATTCCCACAACCCTGTTCTCAAGGGTCGTGCTCGAGTACGAGAAGTGGGATTTCACGGTCTTCGCTGACCACCTCAAAAAATTGTACGAGCTCTGCTCTGACGACGCCGTCCTCGTTATCAAAGACGGGCTGGACGTGTTCAGGATGCTCAAGGAAAAAGAAAAAAAAGTGTTCAGAACAGTGGAGGCCCCCCTAAGCTTTAGGGAGTACCTGAACAAAATGGGCCTGGAAGTGCTATTACAAGACCTGAAAGAAGGAGATGGGATAATAAAAGCGAGGATAGGGCTGAAGCTCAAGCAGGCTCCCAAAAACTTTAGCATTATGCCCGAGAAGGAGTGGGCTGAGAACATTGTCGCAGGAGTGGGGCAAGTGGCCCTTGCGTGCACTCCCGCCAACTTCGTCATCAAGAAGGATGATTACTATCACGTGATAGTCATGTCCCCCAGGAGGGACAACAAGGCCGTATATCGGGTTAAGTTCCTTGACTGGGAACAGACCATAGTCAGAGAGGTTCCCGAACTGTTCGCCAAAAATATTTTAATAGTAGTGCTTCCAGTTATTCCCGAGTTTGATAAAGAAATACAAGAAAAAGGGCTCATAATAGTAAGCCCTGAAAAAGCGCTGCAACTGTTCAGACAGAGGTGAATTGAATGGTCTTCAAGAAAAAAAGAAGGAAAGAGGATGATGACGAGGACCTCTGGATAGAGGATGACCTGGAAGACTTTGACACCATGTTCACCCGGGACATGGAAGAGATGATGAGGAGGATGCAGGAAGAAATAGACAGACTCTTCCCAGGACTGCTTCGGACGCTGACCGCAGAACAGGACAAGATAATGAAGAGCATGAAAACAGGTCACGGGAAGCCCATAGTGTACGGCTTCTCCATACGAATGGGCCCTGAAGGAGTGAGAATAGACGACTTTGGGAACGTGAAACCTGAGGAGCAGAAGATCTCCAAGGAAAGAGAGCCCCTTGTGGACGTGATACAGGAGAAAAAGGGCCTGAAGGTCGTCGCGGAACTTCCTGGGGTGGACAAGAAAAACATAAAGGTGAGCCTGAGGGGCAAGCAGGACCTGAGCATACGCGTGGCCGGAAAATTCTACAAGAAAATAAGGCTCCCCAAGCCCGTGAAAAGGGATTACAAGATGAGGTACAAGAACGGCGTGCTAGAGCTTGACTTCAAGTACGCGTAGGAGGCTGACATGGAATGCCTGACTGCGAGCTTTGCGGAAGAAGTGCCGATGACATGTACGTGGTGGAGGTTGACGGGGTCAAAATGCAGGTGTGCCGGGCCTGCACCCGCCACGGCAAGTTCATAGGAAAGGTGAGAAGAGAACAGCCCACCCCCATAAGGAAACCTCACAAGATGACAGAAGAAGAGGAAGAAGTTGAAATGCTCGTTCCTGATTATGGGGACAGGATAAGAAAGAAGAGGAACGAGCTTGGACTCAAGAGGGAGGAGCTCGCTAAAAAGCTTAACGAGACAGAATCTGTCATCAGACGACTGGAGCACGGGGACATGGTTCCTGACGACAAGCTCGTCAGAAAACTCGAAAAAACTCTTGGTATAACACTCAGAGAAAAAGTGGAAGTCAAGAGGCCAGAGGCCAAACACGACACCCAAGAGGGTCTTACCTTAGGGGATGTCGTCAAGATAAAAAAGAAGTAGAGCGTATCTGCGCTGATGGTGTATTCTGATGGACGGTTTGATAACCCTGGTTTCTGGAGTAATCCTACTCGTCCTGCTCCCGGCCTGGTTTTTCAAGAGGAGAGGAGTGGAGGTTCAGGGAGTCCTTGTCCTCCTAAGGACCAAGAGGGGCCTTCGGTTTCTTGACGGTCTCGCGGTACGGCGCAGAGCGTGGATGTTCTTTTCTGACCTTGGGATCATGGTCTCTCTCGGGCTCGTTGGAGCAGTAGTATTAGGGAGGAGAACTGGAAAGTGGGCAAGGGTGCTGGCAGAGTATGCGTTAAGCACCTGCATTTCATCTGTTCTCATCCTCCCGTTCGCGGGAAACCTACCACTGTCCCTAGCTGTCATGAGTTTTGGGGTTTCATTTTTTATTCTAGCGGCCCTCGCCCAGAACACTCTCCTGATAGTCCAGGGGTACTTTTCCGGCGCAAGACCTGCTCCAGGGGTCGTGCCGATAATTCCAGGCACGGGCAACGTACCCCTTTACGCTGTATTGTCCCTGGCGGTGCTCCTGGCAGTGCATGAAACAGCGCACGGGGTAGTGGCAAGAGCGGAGAGGATAAGGGTAAAATCTCTTGGGCTGCTGTTACTCGGCATCGTGCCAGTAGGAGCGTTCACAGAACCTGACGAGGACCAGCTTAACAGAACCAGGAGGGAGAAGAGAATGAGGGTATATGCGGCGGGGTCCATGGCCAATTTCGTGACCGCCGCGGTGTTCTTCCTGGTTCTCGCGGCAAGCGCGTCCGTAGTGCAGGGGTATCTTATTTACGGGGTGCCCGCGTTTGACGGGCAGAAGGGGGCCATGCTGCCCATGGTTATCTCCGCGGATCCCGCGAAGCAGGATTACTTGATCCAGTTTGTTGAGCAAGGCTCTCCGGCAGAAAAGGCGGGCCTCAGACCAGGGATGATCGTGGAGAACGCGGAGACACTTTTCAACAAAAGACCCGGCGAAACGATTACTCTGGTGGCTAACGGTACTAAGTTCACCGTGACCGCTGACGCGAAGGGGATGATAGGAGTCACAGGGAGCATAATCCCAGAGTATGACAAGTACTCCCCAGGAGACTGGGCCGGGGTTCTTTTCCTAGGATTTTTGGCCTGGACCTTCCTCCTGAACTATCTCGTGGGAATGGTGAACCTGCTTCCTTTCGTGATGCTTGATGGGTACAAGCTCGCGGAGGATGCTGTAAGCGAGTTCGTTAAGAACAAGAAAACGCGTAAGCTGGTGACAAGAGCCCTGGCCGCAATAGTGGGTCTTCTGCTGATATTAAACGCTGTCCCATGGTTCTTCTGAAAAACTTTAAGAAAGAGAAAGGGAGGTAGGGTTTTTCCCAAGCGGGTTGGCCTCGGGCTTTTTCACTTGAGGTAGCTTATGCCCAGGCTGAGGTCGCTGACCTTCTCGTTCAGACCCTCTGCCACAGGACCCTTGATGTGGGAGGACTTCACTCCTGTCATGATGCAGATTACTTCTACTCTTCCCTCGTACTCTGGAACCACTCTTGCTCCCCAGATGACCATCGCCCTGGGGTCTATTGCTTCTGTCAGCTTTTCTCCTATGTCGTTGGCCTCTTTTATGCTGAAGTCAGGCCCTGCGGTTATGTGTATGAGTGCTCCTCTTGCTCCCTCGGTGTCAACGTCCAGGAGCGCGTTGTGAAGGGTGTCTTGCACGACCTCGTCCACCCTCTGGTGTCCTCTTGCTTCGCCAACGCTGATTACTGAGACTCCTCCCTGGGTCATTATTGACCTCACGTCGGCGAAGTCAAGGTTTATCAGTGACGGGGTCATGATAGTTTCTGTTATTCCCCTTACTGCTCTTGCGATTATCTCGTCAGCCACTGCAAACGCCTGGTCCATGGGCAGGTTTGGAACCAGTTCAACCAGCTTGTTGTTGTCAATGATTATGACCGTGTCAGCCACTTTCCTGAGCTTCTCGATCGCCTCGTCTGCTTTCAGGAGCCTGCTCCTCTCGAGCCTGAACGGGTAGGTTACCATCGCGATTACTATGGCCCCGTTTTCCTTCGCAATATCAGCTATTATTGGGGCCGCTCCGCTTCCGGTTCCTCCTCCCATTCCTGCTGTCAGGAAGAGCAGGTCAACGCCTTCCAGGATTTTTGCGATCGAGGCTCTGGAAACTTCTGCTGCTTTTGCCGCGACTTCGGGGTATCCTCCGGCTCCCAGACCGCGAGTGACGCTTTCTCCGATCAAGAGCTTCTTTACGGAGTCATGGATTATCCCGAGGTGCTGAACGTCAGTGTTTATGGCGACCAGTTCTGCTCCTGTTATGCCTAGCCTTGCTATCCTGTTAACAGAATTGTTTCCTGCTCCTCCAACTCCCACGACCATTATTTTTGGCCCGTTAGCAGCAGTTGCTGCTCCTGCAAGATCAGACTCTTGCGCCCGAGAAAGTGCGTTCCTTACCACTGATTCCACAAGCGTTCACCTCAATACCTTATTTTGCTTGTATAAAAACACTTACTTATATATATACTTATGCCCAAAAAGACACTTGGCGGGCTAGGCCGGGAGGGTAGCGGTCTCCTGTTACTGCAAAACCGCTTTACGGCAGGGCCGAAGCTCCAGGGGCGTTGGATGCTGGCCTGCTGGAGCCTGGGGCCCAACGAGGAAGCCCTGTCTGGCAGGATCCTGGCCGCGGTGAACCTGGTCAGGCCCGGGAGGGAGCAGCCATAAGCCACGGTCAGGGTGTCTGCCAGGTAGCAGGGCAGAGGCAAGCTCCACAAGCTCCAGCTCGTCTGGCACCAGCCACCCTGGAGCGCGCCCGCCGCTACGAGACGGTGATGTCGCTTGGAAAAGTTTTTCATTGGCTTGCTGTTGGCCGCATGTGTCACGTTCGCAGTCGCAGGCTATTTTTCCGCACCAGAAAAGGATGCTGGAGGATACGTAACAGTGGATATCTTGGGGGTTACTGAAGACGGTGAGGGCGTGGTAATGCCCCTCGGCATGAGCGTGAGGCCAGGGAACGGGAAAATATTCGTGGACGTCAGCAGGCCGCTGTTCAGCCCGGATACTCAGGAAAACATGAGGACGGCGGTCAAGGCAGCGGCCGCTGCCGCAGGAAAAGATCCTGGAAAGTACGACTTCACGTTCTTCCTGGGATCAGAGGACACCACAGTACAAGGCCCTTCTGCAGGAGCGGCCATGGCGATCGGCGCGCTCGCCCTGCTCGAGAACAAGCACATTAAGAGAGGCTACTACATCACAGGGAAGATCACTCCTGACGGGAGAATAGAGCCTGTGGGAAGCGTTCTGGAAAAAGCAGGCGCGCTGCCAGCAGGGTCTGTTCTCCTCGTGCCTGCCAACCAGTCTACTGACACCAAAAAAGTGGAGGAGTGCAGCGTTTCTACTGCGAGAGGATACTACAGGACGGACTGCAGGATAGAATACGTTCCAGTGGACGTGGAAGAAGAAACAGGGGTTAATATTATAGAAGTCAAGTCCCTTGAAGAGGCTGCTGAAATAATGCTGGAGTGAGCGCTCATGGTACACTCAAAGAGGTTTCTTGCCCTGTTGCTCGGGACGGGCCTCGTCTTCCTTTTGCTCGGCATCATAGTGCCACTCCCGGTGCAGAGGGTAACCGTCCCAGAGGTGGTGTACCAGAAGACCCCCTGCCTGGGCACAGAGCCCGCGGAAAAGGTTGTAGTGAACGGGATAGGCCTCTTTGGTAACACCAGCCAGGGGGAGATAGTGAAAATAGTCATAGAATCAAAGAGAGGGACTGGCAGGCTGTTCGTGGACTTCTTGTCAGGAGCGTACGCAGGAACAGACCTGCAGGCGTCAGTAGTCCTGGCCGCTGAAGTGGCCTCGGAGTACACTGGAAGGTGGCCTGATGACCTGGACTATTTCCTGACGTTTGAGTCAAGCACGGCAGAAGTTTCAGGGTCCTCAGGGACCGCTGGAATTGCCGCGGGAATGGTGGCACTCATGCAGGGAAGAAAGGTCAGGCAGGATACTGCTGTTACAGGCTTCGTTAACGAGAGCCTGCAAATCGGAGAAGTGCTAAAGGTTTGGGACAAGGTCAGGGTGGCCCAGGAGGCTGGAATGAAGAGAGTCATAATCCCCGCGGTGCAGTGTAATCAGACCATGATCGCCAACTACACGATACAGGTGATATGCGCCGAGAACTTCTCTGACGTGGTGAACGATCTGCTTGAATGAAAATCTTTTTATCCTGAAAACTCCTTCTGGCAATGCATGGGAGTCCATATAGAGGATATCCTTGTCAAGAAAGAAATAGATCTCTCGGCCCTAAGAGGAAAAAGAATAGCCGTTGACGCTTACAATGCAATATACCAGTTTCTCAGCATAATAAGACAGCCTGACGGAACTCCCCTCATGGACTCCCGGGGAAGAATAACATCTCACCTTAGCGGGCTCTTCTACCGGAACGTGAAACTGCTGGAGGCAGGGATCCTTCCCGCGTACGTTTTTGACGGCAGGCCGCCCGAAGTGAAGAGCAAGACCTTGGAAGAAAGAGAGAAAACCAGAGAAGCGGCTCGGGAAAAGTGGGAGGAGGCAGTGAAGGCAGGAGACCTGGAAGAGGCAAGAGTCCATGCCCAGGCGGCCGCGAGGATAACTGACGAGGTGCTGGACAGTTCCAAAAGGCTCCTGAAGGCCATGGGCATCCCTGTAGTACAGGCTCCAGAAGAGGGAGAAGCCCAGGCCTCTTTCATGGCAAGCAAGGGAGACGTTTACGCTGTAGGATCCCAGGACTACGACTGCCTCTTGTTCGGCGCTCCAGTCCTAGTAAGAAACCTTAACCTCACAGGGAAAAGGAAACTTCCCAGGAAGAACGTGTACATCACTGTGCGCCCTGAGCTGATAACCTTGAAAGAAGTTCTTGAAAAAAACGGGATAAGCAGGGAACAACTGGTGGACATCGGCCTTTTAATCGGGACAGATTACACCCCCGGAATAAAAGGAATCGGGCCTAAGAAAGCACTTGCTCTTGTAAAAGAGGGGAAAACCGCGGGAGAGGTGTACGAAGAAAAGGGAATCCTGCCCAAAAAAGAAGTTGAGAAGATCAAGGGAATCTTCCTAAACCCTAACGTGACGGAAGAATACCATCTTGAATGGAAGGATCCTGACGAGGAAGAGATTCTTGAGATCCTGGTCAAAGAGCATGACTTCTCAGAGGACAGGGTCACGAAAGCACTCAAGGACCTTGGAGAAAAAGTGGACACTGCCAGAGAACAGTCAAGCCTTTCGAGGTGGTTTTAAGTGGACAGCACCAAAGAAAAGGGAATAGAATACCTGGAAAAAGAGAATGCTAAAAAGCTGAGGGAACTCAGCGAGAGGATAATGGACGAGGCCGTGCTTGACCAGGACAAAGAAAAGGCGGAGCTCGCGGTACTCTACTACGCCCTGTCCAAGATCATGTCAAAAGTGCATTTCACGAGAGAGGCCAAGTGGAAGGACTTCAAAGAGCACGTGATCTCAGACCTAACTTCAGGAAAGAAGGTGAGTGA
>JAJSAI010000013.1 GCA_024274695.1 archaeon
GAATTCAGTCTGAGGACGTCCGCGGCGCCGTCAGACGCTCGCATAGTAGATTATCCTCTGAACGAGAAAGACCTGGTAGCATGCCTCAAGTCCTTCGGAAAAGTGAGGGTGAAGGAAGTTGAAAAGATTTTCCTGCCCGTATGGGTTGTCAAGTTCAAGAACACTGACAAAATGCTGAGCTTCGAAGCAGTCTGATACCCTTCCTGTTCTGGGAACGTTTAAAAACATTTTTTGGTTAAAAAGTGGTAGCAGGTGCATCTCTTATGAGAAGGATTCTGGCATTCCTTTTGCTCGTGTCAGCTGCCGCTGCCACAGTGCAGTTTTTTAACGTTCCATCTTCTGTTGACCCTGGAAGCAGTTTTTCTTTTGTTGTGAACGTGTATAACGATTCTGGATCAAACTACGTGCAGGGTGATACTGTCACGGTCCAGGTTTACAAGTCAGGGTCGAGCAGCACGGACATAAACTGCAGCGCGCAGGGGCCAACCGACTCCGGAGGAAACGTTACCGTCTTATGTGACGTGAGCCCGAACGCATACAATGTCTCCTACACTCTTAACGCGACAAGTTCTCTGTTGTCAGAGAATAACTCTAACACTACAACAGCCAACGTGAGCACTGTTACCCTGACTGTGAGCTCCAACGTCTCCTCCGCGTACCCTGGAGAGGGAATAACGTTCACGGTTAACGTTACCAATTCTACAGGGGGACCCGTATCTGGCATGATCCTGAACCCTTCCCTGCCCTGCTCTGGTTCTGCTGACACCAACTCCTCAGGACAGGCCTCTTTTTCATGCACGATCCAGGAGGGTGCTGCTGCTGGAACGTGGACGTTTAACGTTACTTCCAACAGCGGGCAGGGGAGCACATCATACACTGTTCTGGAAAAGTGGCAGAATCCAGCAGTGTCCAGCACTACTCCCTCAAACCTTGAGAAGGGACAGAACAACACTAACGTCCTGAACATTACCGTGACAAACAAGATCAATGCAGCGCACAATTACACCGTGAGCCTGTCATGCAACGACTCCCGCCTGGTGCCCTCAGCTTCTCCGGGTGTTGTCCTGACAAGTTCTTACAACAGCACGGGCACTTTCTCCATAAGCATAAACGTCTCGGCTGACGTCCCTGCAGCGGATTACACCTGCACCTACAATGTGTCCTGCGTTGAAAACCAGTCATACTATAACTACTCTTCCTTCACCGTTACAGTAAACCCCTACCATAATTTTACTCTTGGGACAGATAATGATACCAAGCAGGTGATTCCAGGGGAAAGCGTTTCCTTCACGCTACAGGTTAACAACACAGGAGAACAGACTGACACGTACTCTGCAGCCTGTTCTGTCAACGACTCCGCGTACTCCTGTTCTCTGGACACGGCCAGTTTCAGCATAGCCAACGGCTCCAGCAGGAACATTACCGTCACGGTCTCCGCGCCGAAAGACAGCGACAAGAACCCTCGGACGGTCACGGTGAACATTACAGACTCTCACGGGCTCATGAAGCAGAAGAACTTCACGGTACAACCCGGGAACGCATACTACCCTGAACTGTCATCCAACGTTACCGGGAACAAGTCCTACGCGAGCCCAGGGCACACAGCGCGCGCTACAGTGTACGTGAAGAACATAGGAAACACTAACACCACGTACAATATCACAGTGACCTACACAGGACAGTCAGGGTGGAACCTGAGCGGGTACTCTAACGGCACGTCATTCAACTCGAGCACCAGTTTCCTGTTGAACGTTTCGTCAGGGTCCAACAAGACCATAGAACTGAACGTGAGCATTCCCTCAACCGCCGCCTACGGCCAGAGTTCAAGCGTTACGATCCAGGTGGTTTCAGAGAACAGTTCATCGCAGAACGCGTCCATAACCATCTACTTTAAGACCCCCGCGTACCAGTTCGATGTTAGGATCACGTACAACTCAACCCACTTGAACGCCAGCCTCTGGAACGTCACCCTTGAAGGAGAAGTGCAGAGCGGAAACTGGTCCTGGGCCCTCTACTATCCTAACGGTACCAGCGCGCTCAGCGGTTCGGGCAATTTCTCGGGCTCAGAACTCAAGTTCATCACGGACAAGGATGTTAGCAACTGGCCTGCTGGAGTGTACTCTCTCAACGCGACGTTCAACTCCAGCAAGGGAGAAGAGCCCTACCACGGAGAGTTCGTGCTCGCCAGAGGAATATACATATTGCTGGAGAGCAGGAGCGGGCAGCTGAGCGGCTCAACATCCTACTGTCTTGGAACACGCAAGAACGTCACGGTCGTGAGCTACCTGAAGGACGTGTCCAGCGTTTCGGTTACCCCCACTGTGTACTCCTCCCCGTCAGGCATTTCGTGCTCTATCCTCAGCTCGGCAAGCCCATACACGTTCGAGTGCTATTTTGGAGTGGGCAGGTCGGCTTATAACCTGACAGCAGAGGCGTCGTACTCAAACTGTGCAAAGGCAAACCTGACGTGCACGGTGGTCCCAGCCCTGGAAGCAGTGTCAAACACGTTCACTGACATAGGAGTGGTCCTGTGCAGCCAGCAGGAGACACAGGAGGACACCCAGCAACAGCAGACGAACACCGCGGACCAGTCGAGCGGGAGCAGCAGCGCCAGCGCGCAGGAAACCGAGGAAACAGCAGCGAACTCATCCCTCAACATCTCCCTGGGCACTGCCCTCAAGGTGTCTGGAAAAGACCAGATAACCCTGCTCATTAAGAACACCGGCAACGTGAGCGGCAACCTGACCGTGAGCGTGAAAGAGGAGGGCGAGTGGGAGCACTTCAAGTTCGACTTCGAGAAGGAGGTTGAAGTAGACGCCAAGAACGCCGTTAGCTACAAGTTCAACTACTCCGTCCTTCCGGGCACGCCTCCAGGAACGTACAACGTTACAATAGAAGTGCAGGGAGAAAAGAAAACAATCCAGATCGTGGTCCCAGAACCCAACAATACCAAGATCGTGAACAGGTACTACGTGAGGTCCAGGACAGAAAACAAGACGAAGATCATACTGTATGTCAGGAACACGTACAAGGAGACGCGGACGTTTAACATAACAGAGACCATACCAAAAACGGTCGCGCAGAACATTTCGGAAGTGGAGATAATAACCAACGAGTCTTACAAGGTTGTCAACCCTGACCCTGTGATAGTGTGGACAGTGACCCTCGGTCCGTCCGAAAGCAAGACCATCGAGTACGTTGTCAAGAAGAGGATTGACAACATCAGTGTCTTCACAGACCCCGTGGTGGCAGAAGTTGGGAAAACAAACGTCCAAGAAGAAGAAAAGCCTCCTGTCGCCCCTGCAGCATACAATGCCACGGGAATTATAATATCTGTGGCCATCGCCCTGATGCTAGCGTGGATGGTATTCTCCTACCTTTACATGGAGCCCTTCTACAAGCCAGTGATAGACCAGGCTCTTGAGAAGGTCGGAATAAAGAAAAAGAGGAGGATGGCACGCAAGAGACCCCTCAAGAAAAAGCCCAGGGTTGAGATCCCCTGGTTCAAAAAGAAAGCCAAGCAGATTGTTGAAAAAGCGGAGGAAGTGAAAGAAGAGGTCGTGTCAGAGTATGAGGTGAAGCCGGAGGCCAAACCAGAAGACAAGGAGAGCGTTGAGGACCTGCTCGACTGGATCAAAAAATGAGCGTAAAACCTTTTTAAATCTTCTGCTGGAAAATGCGAACCTTTAAAAATGGATTTTTTTGCGGTGGGCGTGCAGCAGGTAAACCGTTATTCCCAGTTTGTGCTCAAACCCGCTGAAAAAAGCCTTGCACTCTTTTTCAGAGACTATCCTGCCCTGGTAAAAGTATTCTCCGACGGCCCTCCTGACCCCAAGGTCCGCGTAAGGTACTGCTGTCTCGTCATGACAGTACGCGGCCCTGACCAGTTGCAGGGTCCAGCGGCCTATGCCCCTTAGTTTCAGTATATCTTCAGGAGACTCTTGCAGTACTCTTTCAACATCCTTCTCCGCGCAGTACTCTGCCAGTCCGGTCAAGTACTTTGCCTTGGGCCTGCTCAGGCCGCAGGCCCTCAGCTTTTCCTGGGTTGCTTTGAGCACGTCCTCGGGCGAAGGGAATGACCTGAATTCCAGGCCCTTCCAGCGCGCGGAATGCCCGATGTTCTCAACTATCCTGCAAGCGTTTTTTATGGCGACGTTCAGGCTTATCTGCTGCTGCAGGATCGCCTTGGCCAAGGCCTCAAAACCCGTGTGAGCAAAGCCTATTGGCGCGAAAATGCCTACCCTTTCTTTTATTTTTTTGAGCGCAGGGTGCGCTTCCATTTCCTCCAGCAGGCCGCGCGCGTCATAGTCCGTGAAGAAGAACCGCTCGCAAGCCCTCCTGACAACTTTTTTCGGACCAGGCGAGCGTACCACCAGCTTCTCGTGCTGGTGCTGTGCCAGAATGGGAACGCACTCTCCTGCTATCGTGACTCCTGAGAGCACGGTTCCTGAAACGTTTTCTGCAGGGTCAGGGCATTTTCCTTCCGGGATCCCGAACTCCAGGGAAGCCTTCCAGTCAAAGGGCCAGTCGAGCTCCAAGCGCAAGAGGGTTCACTCCCAGTACGAGATTATTATCCGGCGCTCGTGCCTCGGGCCGTCGGTCTCCAGCCAGAACACGTCCTGCCACGTGCCGAGGTCGAGCCTGCCGTTCCGCACGGGGATTGTTTTGGATTCTCCTAAGAACGTGCTCATCAGGTGAGAGTGCGCGTTATCGTCAATCCTGTCATGCTCGTACCCTGCTCC
>JAJSAI010000014.1 GCA_024274695.1 archaeon
GCTGTGAACCCGTAGTCGCCGCGCACTACCTTTACCCAGGGGAGGATCGCGGTTAACAGTATCAGGGGGAGTGTCCCGAGGACGGTTCCCTGCCACAGGCTCTTACTGGACAGGGAGACTCCTGTGAGTGTCAGGAAAAGGGTCCCGAGGCTGAGGTCGAGCATGATCACCTGGCGTAGGACAAGCGCTGTGCCCGCGTCCTGTGCGGACTGCATCCACGCGTCAAGAACGACCCAGATGAGAACAGAGACAAGGCTGGCTAAAAAGAATTTTCTTGAGAGTATCTTCAGGTTACTTGAGATCCTTTTCATCATCAGCGCAAGGGGCAGTAGCGCCAGCGCGTGGAATATCAGGTGCATCATCCAGGACAAAGAAGGACAGAAGGGTTTTTAATACCTTTCCACAGAAAAAAACTGGAGCTAAGGAGGTTACCGACAATGCCAATATTCCCTGAGGTCAAGGAAAGGCTCTTGAAGAAAAAGATATGCATGAAGTGTAGCGCTAGGAATCCTTGGACTGCCAAGAAGTGCAGGAAGTGCGGTTCAACTGACCTGAGGCCCAAGAAGATGGGCAAGAAGATGAAGTGAGATGAGGGAAAAACTCGTCTCAAGGGCTGAAAGAATTCTGGAAAGGGCAGGCTACCGTGTTCTCAAGTACTTTTCAGCCTGCTTTGATCTTGCGGCCTCTGGAAGGAAGCGCTTGCTAGTTAAGGCGATTCTCAACGTGGACGGCTTCAGGCCAGGGCATGCTAGGGACCTTAAAAAACTGGCCGTGTGCGTGGACGCGGAGCCCATAGTCGTGGGTGTTAAAACAAAAAGAGGCCTGCTGAAAAAGGGAGTGGTCTACGAACGGTTCGGGGTAATTGCCCTTTCTCCTGAGACTCTTGAAGGCTATGTGGCCGGAGAATGCCCTCTGCCCTTTTACTCTAGGGGAAGGGAACTGGTGGAATTCGATCCAGTGAGACTGCGGCGCCTGCGCGAGTCAAGGGGCCTTTCCCTATCAGGAATGGCTGCATTACTGGGGGTGTCCAAAGAGGCAGTTTACTTGTACGAGAGAGGGTCTCTGAAGATGAGGAGAGAGATCGCCGAGAGGATAGAAAACGAGTTCGGCGAGAGCATAACCAAGAAGGTAGAGCTGAGGATAAGCGCTCCTGAAGAAGGCCTGGAAAAAAGACTGTCAACAGCCCTCGCGTCCCTTGATTTCAGGGTTAGGGAGTTTGAGAGGACAGGGTTTGATGTTTTCGCGTATGATGAGTCTAACAGGGTGCTCATGACCGAAGGGATTCCAAGTTCTCCTGAGAAGATCATGAGCCTTTCAGACTTTTTTGACAGCAAGGTCGGGTTCGTGTCAGAACACGGGGAAGAAGACCTGCCTGTGCTATCCTGGGAAGAATTGTCCAGCGCAGGGTCAAAGAAAAAGCTCCTTTCCCTGCTCCGTTAGGATTTTTGAGGGAAAAGTGGTGCGAGGGAGGGGATTTGAACCCCCGATGGGACTAACCCACAAGGCCCTCAACCTTGCGCTATACCAGGCTAAGCAACCCTCGCTCCCCTGTTTAATTCTTTTTGAGCGATCGGTTAAAAAACCTTTTGTTCGGAACAAGATACATGATGATCGGACTTCCCCTGAACACTGGCCTTGGAAAAGAGCTTGGGAAAAAGGGAACGAGCTCGGACGTCACGCTGTACAACCGCAGGTCCGGAGAGAAGGTGCTTAACGTGGTAGAGGCTTCCTCGTACCCTGAGAAGATAACGTCCATGCTCTTGTCGGTAAGCCTGTCAGAGTTTCTGGTGTTTCACGTGAGGCTAGATGGGCTTGACAAGAACTTTGCAGAGGCTGTTCTGGCTGCTGACGCTCTCGAGAAGAAGGAGGGTACTGTGTTCTTGGACGGGGTTGTTGAAGAACAGGTGAAGCCCCTGGTCTCGGGGACTGTTGTCGAGCGCTATGAGTTCTTCTCAGGCTCTCCCGCGGACCTGCTCGCGAGACTGCTGTCCCTGGAGTCCTCCAGGAGTTCTGCCGGCCCGGCGAGAGTGCTCGTGGACCACTCCTTTCAGGTCAGGGGAGTTGGCACGGTGGTGTTGGGTGTTGTGCTGTCCGGGGAGGTTAAAAAGTACGATTCTCTCACCGCGCACCCTCTGGAAAAAGAGGTTACTGTGAAGTCCATTCAGGTGATGGACGAGGACCTGGATTCTGCCCGGGCGGGAGACAGGGTTGGCCTTGCCCTGAAAGGAGTCACCCCAGAGGAAGTGTCGCGGGGCACTGTGATAGGTGACGCGGAGACTGTAGCCGAGCTTTCTGCAGCAATAGAGTACAACAGGTACTCCCAGGACACTGCCCTGGAAAGGAGTATGCTATTCGCCGGCGCGTCCAAGACCGAGTTCAGGGCAGGAGGAGAAAGGCTTCTGCTCGGGAAAAAGATCCCGGTCTGGAAGGGCCAGAACATGGTGGTTTACGACCAAAGCAAGAGGCCCACGGTAAGAGGGCGGCTGCGGGTTCCAGGATGACAGATAAATTAAAATATTCCTCTTCTGTTCTTGTATACCATGGTGTTCGAGCTTAACGGAGTAAAAGTCCGCTGGCACGGTCACGCCACGTTCTCGTTTGAGTGGAACGGCGGGGTCCTGTACACGGATCCTTTTGTCCTTCCCGCCGACCCCCTGAAGGCAGACGTTGTCCTGGTGACCCACTCCCACTACGACCACTGCGACCCTGACAAGATAAGGGCGGTTTCAAAGCCCGGCGCCAGGATAGTTTGCCCTGGAGACTGCAGGGAAAAGCTCTCCTCCTTTGACTTGGTCGTGCTGGAGCCAGGCAAGGAAGCGATAGTGTCAGGAGTCAGGGTGGCTGCTGTCCCCGCCTACAACACTAACAAGTTCAGGGCTCCTGGGGATGTCTTCCACCCGAAGGAGAACAAGTGGAACGGTTACGTTTTCGAGATAAACGGGACGAGGTTCTACCACGCGGGCGACACTGACGTGATCCCTGAGATGGAGAACCTGAAGGGAAAGGTTGACGTGGCAATGCTTCCCGTGGGCGGCACTTACACAATGACCCTGCAGGAGGCTGTTGAAGCAGTAAATATAATAAACCCAGAATACTTTATCCCAATGCACTATAACCATCTTCCCGGGCTGGAGGTGTCCGAGGAAGAAATAAGGAAGGCATGTGAAGGAATGAGTTCACAGCTCGTGATAATGGAGGTGGAATGAGATGAAAGAGTTCGAGGAAATAAAAGAAGGGCTCGTGCAGGCCAACGAAAAACTCAGGAACGTGAACCCTGACGAGCTGGACGAAAAGCTCTTGGCCAGCGTGGTGGACCAGCTGATAGACCTGGTGAAGGACCTTACAGAAAGAGTGGACCTGCTGTCCGAAAGGGTAGAAGTCCTCAGCGAGAAGGTCAAGGTCGAGAGCGCCCAGTAAAGCGAAAACCAACCTTTTCTTTTTTGGAGGTATTCTCCTGTGAAGAGGAGGAAGAGAAAAAAGGTGGGCGTAAGACCTAGGGCAGTTCTTGTGTACGGCGGGCTTCTGGCAGGAGTGGTCACTGCACTACTCATCTGCCAGGCTCTTCTTCCCGCGCTGCCTGAAGTGTACTCGTACGTTCCGGGCAACGCTTCCCTTGTGACCGCGGTTAATGACGCTGGCCTGCTCTCAAAAATGGCGGGGGACGACCAGCTGAGTATAGGGCTTCAGGACGCCGGCCTGGTGCGCACGATAAACTTCGGGTACAACGGGAGCCTGTTCTCCCTGATAGAACTCAGGTCCGCGGATTCAAACCTTTTTACCGGATGTACTGCGGTCGGGGCCCAGATGTACGATTGTTCTGGGATCGTGGGAGACTGGTACGTTTACAGGTTGGGCCAGAACCTTCTGCTTGGGGCGGACTCAAGAGAAGCGCTGGAGAGCATGGTTAAACTCTATCCTCTGAGAAAACCCTTCAGCCCCCCGCATCCTGAGATAATGAAAATGCCCCTGGCAGTGTACGTTAACCTCTCACTTGGGAAGGGCTCCTCCTGGGCTTCGTCAGACGAAAACTTTACCCTGCTTATGATAGGGATGTCAGAGCAGGGGCTAAAAATCCTGGTGGGGTGCAGGGACGTTAGCACCGCTGAGTATTACGAGAAGCACTACGAGGAGATAACCTCTCCTGTTGAGAACACTATTCTTGACGTGGGGCGCGCGAACGTGCGCAGGGAAGGAAAGCTGGTCATGATAGAATACGAGGGGAACTTCAGCCAGTACCTCTCGAATGCCTTTCAATAAACCTCGTTATCCTCTGGAACCCTTCGTCTATCCTCTCCTCTGTTTCTGAAACGAACGTGAGCCTCACGTGCCCTATGCCCTGCTTTCCGAAAAATCTCCCGGGTATCACCACGACCTTTTCCTCCTCCAGGAGCGCGTCCGCGAACTGCACGTCGTCCATTCCCATTCTTGAAAGGTACTGCCTCATGTCCGGGAAGAAGTAGAACGCTCCATTAGGGACCGAGTACCCTGCTTCGGGAAGGTACTTGTCAATGCACTCATGCATTTTTTCCTTCCTCCTCTTGTAGGTTGGGATCACTACCTTGGACAGGTACTCTCTTTTTATTCTTCCCTTGTTCTCCAGAAACTTTCTCACCGCGTACTGGACTGTTCTGCCTGGGGCCAGTGATGTGGACTGTTTTATCTCGCTTATCTTCCTGACTACCTCCTTGGGGCCGTAGAAGTACCGTATCCTCAGCCCGGGAATGCTGGCAGTTTTGGAGAACGAGCAGCAGGTTATCGTTTTTTCTTCAGCCCCGTAGTGCCGCGAGTTCACGAACTTTCCTTCAAAGACTATGTGCTTGTATATGTCGTCCGTTATGAGCCACAGGTCGTGGTCTTCAGCCATGTCCGTCAGGAACTTCATGCTCTCGTCATTGTACAGCGTGCCGGTGGGGTTGTCAGGAGATGCTATCATTATTGCCTTGGTTTTCTTGCTGATAGCTTCCTTGAACTTCTCCTGGTCTATCTGGAACCCGATCTCCCAGCTTGACGGGACCATAACCTCTTTGGCGCCCGTCAGTTTTATGGGCTCCCTGTACCCGAGGTAGCTTGGGTCAGGGGTTATGATCTCGTCCCCGGGGTCCAGCAAGGTCTGTAGGGTCACGTACAAGGCCTCTGTTCCCCCTACAGAGAGGCATATTGCTTCTGGGGGGATGTCAATACCCTCCCATTATTTCAGGTCCTCTGAAATGGCCTGCCTTGTTTTTGGCAGTCCTATCGTGCTACAGTATGACGTGGACTTCTGAGGCTCTCTTTCCATTCTCTCGCACATTGCCTGCAGGATCTCTTTCGGGGGAGCAAGACTGGGGGCTCCTCCGCCGAAACTGATGATGTCGGGATCAAAACCTGCTTTTTCTATGAGCGCGGCTATTCTTCTTATCGGGGACGCTTGGTACTCTTTAGCCCTTCTTGCGATTCCGGGCACGCTTGCTCACCTCTTTTTCTATCTTGTGCACAAGCACCTTTGTCCTTTCCACGGCGTCAGGGTTTACTGAGATGGAGTCTATCCCCTGTTTCACGAGGAACTCTGTGAACTCGGGATAATTGCTTGGAGCCTGCCCGCAGATGCTCACTGTCTTGCCCTTCTTGTGCGCTTCTTTTATCAGGTGCTTGATGGCTCTTTTCACGGCCTCGTTCCTCTCATCAAACAAGCCCATTCTCCCGAGGATCTGGGAGTCTCTGTCCACGCCGAGTATCAGCTGGGTCAGGTCGTTTGATCCTATGGAGAACCCGTCGCACAGTTCCGCGAACTTGTCCGCCAAGAAAATGTTGCTGGGCACTTCGGCCATGAGCCATAGCTTGAAGTCTTTTCCCGGCCTCAGGTCCTCTTCTTCCATTATCTGCCTAACCCTTTCCACTTCATGCAGGGTTCTTGGGAACGGGAGCATCACGTGCACGTTCTTCCATCTCTTGAGGACCTTCTTTAGTGCTTTTAGCTCCAGCCTGAAGGCTGGCTCGTACTCGGGGGAGATGTACCGTGAGCATCCTCTCCAGCCGAGCATGGGGTTTTCTTCCGCGGGCTCGTACTTTTCCCCTCCCTTGAGTTCCCTGTACTCGTTCGTCTTGAAGTCAGACAGCCTGAGCACCACTGGCCTCGGGTGAAACGCTCTGGCCACTGTGCTTATCCCCTTCGCGAGCTTGTCTATGAACTCTTTCTCCCTGCCCTGTTCTATGAGCGAGAGGGGATGTTCTTTGACGTATGTGGCGAGTATGAACTCTTCTCTCATCAGCCCGACCCCGTCACAAGGTTTTTTGGCGATCTCTTTTGCTATCTCCGGGACTCCCAGGTTGACGTACACTTTCGTCCTTGTTCTCGGCACATTGGTGATCTTCTTTTCTTTTTCCTTCACGTGAACGATTCCTTCCAGCACTATTCCTTTTCCTCCGTCGACCGTGACCAGCTGGCCTTCCTTGAGTTTTTTGGTGGCATTCCCTGTTCCCACCACGCAGGGTATTCCCAGCTCCCTGCTGACTATCGCGGCATGGCTTGTTACTCCTCCTGAGTCTGTCACTATCGCGCTCGCTTTCCTCATGGCCGGGACCATGTCCGGGCTGGTCATCCATGCCACGAGAACGTCTCCTTTTCTCACTTTTCCAACGTCCTTCACGCTCTTGACTATCCTCACTTTCCCGGCACCGATTCCGGGGCTGGCGGCAAGCCCCTTAAGAAGTACTTTTCCTTTGATCTCTTCTTCTGCTTTTCCTTTTTTCATTGACCAGACTGTTTCAGGCCTGCTCTGGAGGATCATGATCTTGTTCGTTCTCCTGTCAACAGCCCACTCTATGTCCTGGGGGTGGCCGTAGTGCTTTTCCAGCCTTATCCCGTACTCTGCCAGTTTTTTCACCTGCGCGTCAGAAAGAACGGGCTTGTTGACCATGTGCTCTGGGACCTTTTTTTCAACAACTCCTCCCCCAGGTTTTCTCACGAGCATTACCCTTTTTTCTGCCACGTGTTTTTCAACTATCCTAAGGTCCCTTTTCCTCACGAAGAAGTCGTCAGGGGTTACTTTCCCTTGTACGATGTACTCCCCGAGGCCCCACGATCCTTCTATGAGCACTTTTGTAGTGTCTCCGTTCCTGACGTCAAGGGTGAACATGACTCCGGAGCAGAGTGAGTCAACCATTAGCTGCACGCCGGCTGACAGGTACACTTTAGAGTGCTCGAAGCCCTTTTGTATCCTGTAAAAGATGGCCCGGTCCGTGAAAAGGCTTGCGTAGCACTCCTGCACTTTCTTGACAACGTTTTTTCCACCCACCACGTTCAGGTAGGTTTCCTGCTGTCCCGCGAAGCTCGCTCCGGGAAGATCCTCTGCCGTGGCGCTGGACCGTACTGACACGTACGCTCTTTTCACTCCCACCTTTTTTGAGAGTGTCTCGTACGCTTTGAGTATCTCCTTCTCAAGGTCTTCGGGCATTTTCGCGTTTAGTATGAGTTCCCGCACCTTTTTCCCAACAGCCCTTAGTGCTCTGGTGTCGTTCGGGTCCTTGATCTTGTCCAGCTCTTTCTGTATTCTCGGCCACAGCATGTTATACCTTAGGAAGTGTCTGTAGGCGTCCGCGGTCACTGCAAAGCCTGTTGGCACTGGCACTTTCGCCTTGTTGAGCATTTCACCAAGATTAGCGTTCTTTCCCCCGACCTTGGGCAGGTCTTTCCTGGTTATCCTCTCGAATGGAATAACATACTCTGGCATGCATAAGAGAACGCGTGAGCTGAATTAAAAACTTTCTTTTTCGAGCACGCAGAACTCTCTTACCACGACCCTGAGCACTCCAGGCTCTCTTTCCTCGTCAAGGATTGTGCGTTTCATCCATCTCTTCCTCAGGCCCTTCGGGACGGCCTGCCAGAGGTTCTTGACCCTGAATCCCCTGTGCCTTAACGCCTGCCTGACGAGCCTTCCTCTCCGGGTCCTTATGGCGGGCAGTACTATCGCTATCGTGCCCTTGTCGTCCATGGCCTTCCACGCCGAGTCCAGGAAAGCAGAGTATGTCCTGTGAAGGTATTTTTGTATCCCTTCAGCGTCCTGCCTTGTTATGGGCTCTCTTAGGGGAGGCCCTAACTCGGGCTCAGTCGCTATTGACATGACTCCTGAAAACTTTTCGTGAACCCTTCTCGCGTTACACTGTTCAACCCGGAAGCTCGCGTTGCTCTTGTACTTTCTTTTAGCCCACTCCAGGTTCGCCCGCGTTGCCTCAACGGCTTTCCTGTTGCTGTCGCTCGCCATAATGTCCTGGACTCCGTTCACCACTGCTTCCACGGGGATCGTCCCGCTCCCGCAGAAGGGGTCTAGGACGTTTTCAGTGGCCATGCTCAGGTTCACGAGTATCATTGCCCTGCTGGGGGAGATCGTAAGCCCTAGGCGCACGGGCCTCTTCATGTCCCTCCTGGCCTGCTCGAAGGGGTTGTTGACCGCAACGGTCCTGCCCAGGTACAGTCTGCCCGTGCCCTGGATGACTGCCTCTTCTTCTATTCTTTTTTTGAGCAGGTCTGCTGGAGAATACGCGCCTCCCTTCGGGGCCTGCCACTTTTTCTTGAACTCTGCGAGGAAGGTGTTGTCAGCGTGAAGGCTTCCTGGAACTCCCCTGCCGGGAATGCGGCCGAGTTGCCTGGGGCTTATGACCTCTTCTATCTCGCATACTTTTACCGTGCCCCCAAGCTCGTCAATGCGGTCTCCTATGCTTGTTTCTGACTCCACTATTAGTGCGTACTCTGAGACGTCCCTGACCCTGAAGTCTATTCCTCTTTTGTCCAGCCAGGACAGTGCTTCTGCTATGCTCAGGCCAGGGTTTTTCCCGGTAACCAGCGCCTGGATCATCAAACTAGTACAACGCTGGAAAGGTTTTTAAAACAGGGCTTCGGACAAAACAAGAGAACTTTTTGGGAGGTTTGAACGATGCCTGAATACAAGGTGATTAGTGTTGAAGAGTACAAGTATGGGAACAACAAGTTTGTTGAGGTCAGCAGGAAGACTGTTGACGATCAGGAGTTCATATTCATCAGCAGGGGCTTCTACAATCCTGCTGGAGAGAAGAGGTACAAGGGTGGAATGGGCTTTCCTGACGACCCTGGCCTGAAAGAGTTTCTCTCAGAGAAGATAAAAACCATTTGAGCAGGTTCTCACAGCTCGTAGCTGTCGAGGATCCTTTCCTCTTTTTCTCCTTTTATGACAACCTTGACTTGCACGTGGTCCCTGATGCCCGAGGCTATTACTCTTGGTTTGAGGAGGTTGTCTATCTGGAATATTCCCGCTGAGTTGTTAAGCACGACCGTGATCTTCACAGGCTTTTTCCTTCCTTTTTCTATTCTTACCTCGTCAACGGCCATCGCGGACACGGAGTGTATGTCCTTCTTTCCCTTTTCAAAGGGTATTCTCGCCCTGCCTTTTTCCATGTCCAGAGCGTCTGCTATCAGGAACACCCCTGCCTCCAGGGTGAAGGGAGACGGGTTACTATCATGGAACGTGATCGCGTGCAGGACTTCAGACTTTATTATTGTCTTTTCCTTTTCATCGTACTCTCCCGTAAGAAGCCTGTCCAGGATCGGAAGAGCGAGAAAAGCTCCGATAAGGTCATGGTCCCTCCTGTGGACTGCCATTCCTATATCGTGTAGCACGCAGGCGAGGAACAGGACAACTTCAGCGTCATCTCCTGACATCCCATGGTCCTTGACCATGCCTGGAACAAGCCCGTGACCCATCAGGATCCTAAACATTTTCAGGCCTATGTTCGCTACTATCTTCACGTGCACCGGGCCGTGGTCGTTGTAGCCCATCCTGTCTATGGACATCACGTTGGAGGCGTTGAGCAAGGCCAGAAGCTCTTGGTCCCTGTTCACTCTGTCAACGATCCTGGCGAGCTTGTCATTGCCTTCCACGGGAACGGTTATCCTGGTCATGTTTTCCACTCTCCTCTCTTGTTGTAGTAGTCGCACACCCTTTTAAGCCTGCACTTTTGGCACAGGGGTCTGTTCGTCCTGCAGACCTCTTTCCCGAAGAGCACGAGCCCCACGTTGACTATCCACCTGTCCTCTTCAGGGGTCAGGGACTCAAGAATCCGGCGCGTTTCCTCGTACCCTGCTTTCCTGGGGACGAGCCCAAACCGTTTTGACACCACGCTCACGTGAACGTCCACGGGAATGAACGGCCTGCCGAAACCGTAGCACAGCACCACGTCAGCTGTTTTCGGCCCGACTCCCGGGAGGGTCATTAGGGCGTTCCGGTCTTCTGGAACACGGCCGCGGTGTTTTTCCACAATCTCCCTTGCAAGGGAGACTATCTTCCTTGCCTTCTGCTTGTAGAACCCGACAGGGTATATCAGTTTCTGAACTTTCTCAGGGTCTGCCTTCGCCAGTTTTTGGGGCGTGGGATACTCTGAGAACAGTCTCCTGCTCGCTTCCTCAGTGACTTCGTCTTTGGTCCGCTGGGAGAGCACGCATGAAACGAGCGTCTGAAACCTTGTCCTGTGATTGCTCATGTAGTGTTCTCTTGCTTTTGTAGCGTACTCTTCCTTCAGGAATTTTAGGAGCGCGCGCATTTTCTCCTCGGGACCCATCAATTTTTATTCTCTCCTGGACTATAAAAACTGGATGAGTGGTGGGGCAAGGCGCAAGCTGAGAGTGGCAAGATGGGAGAAAGAGTACAAGATCCCATGGTACAAGAAATGGTACTATAACTGGTTAGTGAAGCGTGCTACTTCTGAGGAGACGGGGCGGAAACTAGCGGAAACGATGATAAAACGGCATTCTAGGGCAAAACAAAAGCAGGCCAAGGCGCTGGCCTCCGGGAGTAAGGAGACTGCTAGGAGGTACGGGCGTAAGGCCATGGAAGTGGACAAGGAAGCAGAGTACGTCAAGAGACAGCTCAAGGAAGAGGCTGAGTCTATAAGGGGGCGGTTTTTGGCTGATGTGCTTGACCTTGCAGTCAGGCTTAATGACAAGGAGGCTGACAGACTGGCTTCAGAACTTGTGAAGGTTATCCAGGATGAGGAAGCTGGGAGAATTCCAGCGGAAGAGGCTGACAGGAGGATAGCAGAGCTTTCGGAGAAACTGGTTGAGAGAGCCTCTGTTGTCTACGCTAAGAAGAAAGGGAGGTCATGAACCCTTTCCCGTGTTCTCCGCTTTCTTTTATCCACGCGAGCCAGCACAGGAACACCGGATCTTTCCCTTCTGTCTTCCGAATGAGCTCGAGATCGTTCTCCGCCCGCATCCCGTACTCTTTCTCCAGGAATCGTTTCACGATCTTGTCCGGCATTAGAGTGTTGACTCCTCCCATCATCCGAAGGTACTGCCACGTGTTCAGCCCAACTCCCTTCACCCTGCCGATAGGGTCTTCCTTCCATTCTTCCAGCCTCGCGCTCTTCGCCCAGTTCCTGATCCTCTCCCTGTCCGTTTCCCCGTACCCGAGCAGGATCCGGCTCACGCTCTTGGCAACGTGCCAGCTCCTTTTGTTCTTCCACACGCTGTACAATGGCCTCGCGCGCGAGAGCTCTTCCAAGTCAAGCTCCGGTTTTCTTTCAGCGATTTTTCTCACCGCTGGCACCACTGTCCCGAAGTAGCTGAGGCCCACGCTGGTGAACGCGGCGTCCAAGACCATCAGCGCCACGCTCCCGCCCCACCGCCTTGTTTCAAGGCACTCGCGAGCCAGCGCGCGAGCCTCTTGCTCAGGAATCATGGTCCTTTCCACCCTCCTGGGAGAAGAACTTGATTGTCTCCCTTACTACCCAGCGAGCAGTTCTGTCCTCTAAGTCGTGCCCTCCAGAAGTTATTTTCAGGAAGGCATTATTTCCTTTTGTCATTTTCTTGGCGTTTTCGATCGTGTTCCATTCATCATCTTTGGCTTGGAACAATACCCATGGAATGCTAACCTTCCGAGCCAGTTCGATCAAGTCATAGGACTTCCAGTCACGCCACAATTGAGGAGTGTATTCCCCGTATGATCGCTTGTAAGTTCTGCCCTCTTTCACCGCACGGTAAAATTTTCCTCCGAATCCTTTTTCTGGAAGGATGGCTGGGTTGACGCATGCCATCCTCTTTATTTTCGAGCCCTCTGCTGCTGCAACTATCGCTGCGCACGCTCCAAAGCTTTTCGCGAACAAGAAGGACTCTCCAAATTCTTTTAAGAGGATTCTGAGGTCTTCCACTCTCGTGCTCAGGTTAGACTCTTCAAACGGTAAGTCTGAAGGCCTGTTTCCCCTGAACCAGAATCTGACAGTCCTGTATCCCGCGGCCTGTAACGCGTCATCAGCGTGCTCAAACAGGAACAAGTCAGCACCACCTCCTGGGAAACCATTGATCCCATAACACATTATGACCGTTTTCCGATTCCAGTATTTTGGCGTGCTGACTACTCCAACGAGCTTGTCCCCCTTGACGTTGAGCTTGAAGACCTTCCTCATAATTTCACCCTCTGGACACCTATTAGTCCTACAATTTCCCGAATCTTCGTTATTCTCGGTCTGAACTCAGGATGCTCGTTTTCAGGGTCGAACAGGACCCCTGTCATGCCAAGCTCCTGCGTTGGGATCACATCTAAATGAAGTTTGTCTCCCACCATTACTGTTTCTTCTGGACTAACGCAAAGTGCTTGCGGGCAGTGCAAGAGCGCCCTCGGGTCCGGCTTGAGCACTCCCCGCTCGTAGCTCAGGAACACGCAGTCAAACCGTTTCCTCAGCCCCCACCTTCTGTCAAGCGCTTGAAAAGCGGTCTGGAAGGTGTTCGAGCACAACCCGAGTTTTATCCCCTTTTCCCGGAGGAGTTCAAGCGTCTCAAGCGCTCCTGGCACTGGTTTCGCGGTTCCAGCGGCTTGTTCTATTTCCTCGGCAAGTTCTTTGGGATCAGTTTCTATCCCGAATTTTTTTGCCAGCCGTTCTGCCGTTTGCTGGCTGGTCAGCGGTTCTTTCATTATCAAGTTCCCTATCTTTCCTTTGATTCCGTACTTGTCCCTCAGGGCCTTCCACCCGTCGTGCCAGAACAGAGTTCCCCACAAGTCGAACACAGCGAGCCTTATCATTATTCTGCCCCCGGAACGTTCTTGGCGGGCCCGAGGGGATTCGAACCCCTGACCACCAGGTCTCTCCACAGCCCCTTGTCTGGGATGTGTAAAAGGGAAGACGCCTTGTTTTGTTTTTGGATGTTAAGGGAAAGGGGTAATAGGGGAAAACCGTAGGTTGTCCCCATTCCGAAGCCTGGCGCTCTATCCAAGCTGAGCTACGGGCCCATTTTCAGTTATTCATTTTCCCAGTTTTAGTCTCTTGTGTTCTGCGGCTGGTTTTTCCTTGTACGCTCTTCCTTTTTGCAGCACCTCTTGTGCTTCTTCCTCTATTTTAGCTTTTTCCTCAACCGTTTTTTTCTCCCGTTCTTCTGGTGTCAGTTCTTTTGGCATTTTTGCCTTGTACTCTGGTTTTTCTTTCTTCCCTCCTGGGAGTATTTTGGAGAATATCCAGTAGAAGGGTGTTATGATCGCCCCGTATATTGTGACTGCGGTGAACGCTAGTATCCCGTACAGGAAGGGCAGGAACTTGAGCAGGCTCTTGAAGAACGGTGTGTTGTACACTATCTTGTCGAACACTTCACCTATTTTTCCTGTGCTTTCGTTCAGGCGGGATACTATCGCCTGGTACGTTTTGTCCACCATCTGGTCTATCCTCTGGGGGTCCGATTGGGCCTGGTACTGCTCGTCTATTATTCTTTGTATGTTCTCCCATGCTGTGTTGGTAGCGTTGTCCACGAGTTCTGTTCTTTGGGCTTCAGTCATCATGTTCCACAGGCTACCGTAGGTGTCCTGGTACTCTTTCTCTATCTTGGCCCTCAGGTCTTCCTTGCTTGTTATACCCTGGACGGACAGCACCATGCTCTGTATGTCTTCTCTGCTCAGCTTCTGCTCTTCTATCATGCTCCTAACATCATCCTTGCTCAGGAAACTGGTGACGTTCTGGGCGAACCCTTGAGCGAAGGACTTCATTTCCTGCTTGAACTCTTCCTCGTAGGCTGGCTGGTCAGCGGAGACTATTGTCACGCCCGCGATGAACAGCCCTATCGCGAGGGAGTAAACGAGAGCTTTCGTTCCCGGCCTGAACTTGGTTAGCACGAGGCCGAGGAGCAGGAATCCTCCTAGGAACAGTGCTTCTGTTTTGTCTGGGATTATGATGAGGGAGTACACGAAAAGCACTATTCCTGGAATGCTCACGTATAAGAGACTTTTTTCTTCTGACTTCTTTATGCTGGCAAGAGCAAGCCCTGCTGCGGCCGCAGAGGACACCAGGAGTATAATATTCTGGGGGTTGAGGAGTCCTTTGACCGTACTCGCTTCCATCATGCTCTTTATTGAGAACCCTGTCATGCTGTAGCACGTGAGGGAGACTATTCCTCCCACGAGAATAATCACGGCCATTGTCTCTTTGGTTATCTTCATTCCAGGTCACCTTGTTATGACCTTACAAGAGTCTTTTTCTATTATAATAGTATGCTCTGCCTGCGAGACGAGCGATCCTCTCACGTCGTGGAGTACTGGGTATGGTCTGAGCGCGCCTGTTTCCACAAGCTCTTTTAAGCCTATTCTTATCTGAAATCCTGTCATGCCCTTCCCGTAAAGCCATCTCTCGGCGAAGGGAAGTGTTTTGTACTCTTTTGCCACTGTTTCCATTATCCTTCTAGCGTGCCTTCCTCTCACTGGGACGACCGCCTGGAGCATGAACACTTCTGTTACCGCACCTTCTTTCACGATTCCCTCTCCTGTGCTCGCGAAGGGTTCTATTGCCACGGCCATTCCCTCTTCCAGTTTTCGGTTGTCGTTGGTTTTCACGTTCGGGATTGACAGCCCCGCGTGTAGCACGTATCTCCCGAGAAGGTGTCCTGTCAGGTTGGAGACGGGCTTGAACCCCTTTTCGGTTATTGTTTTTCCTATAATCTCTCCCAGTTCTCCTACGCTCACTCCTGCTTTCGCCGCGGCTATCGCGTTCTCTAGGGCTAGTCTGCTGGCTTCCACCAGCCCTTGGTTTTCTTGGGAGAGGTCTACCGTGATCGCGGTGTCCGCGATGTACCCGTCAACATGCACCCCCACATCAACTTTTACAACGTCCTTTTCTCCTATCACGAGGTCATCATCATGAGAGGGGGTGTAGTGCGCGGCGTTCTCGTTGACCGAGATGTTCACAGGAAAGGCTATTCCTGCTCCCGAGTCTGTGATCATCTTTTCCAGTTCTTCTGCTATCTCGAGCGCTTTTTTTCCTGGCCTGACCAGTTGCCTGCCCTTCTCTCTCACTCTTGCGGCGATCTTGCCCGCCTGCAGGTACTTTTCTATTTCATCCATTTTCCCAGCCCCGTTTGTTTTCCTTCTCCGAGGAGGTCTTCTTCTTTCACCCCCAGCTCGGCAAGTATCTTCATGCTCGCGGGAAGTATCTGGTGGTTTATGTAGTACTCTGCATCCGGTTTCCTGTTTCCAACGAGCTGGACCGGCCACGCCCTGTCGCTTATGCTCCCTGCTCCTTTCACTATCACGTACTCCAGCACTGTCCCGGGCCTTACTCTGTATCCTGCTCTTTCAAGTTTTTCCGCGGCTTTCACGTGCGGTCCTATCTGCTCGTAGTCTTTTATTCTTCTGGTGATCTGCGTGTAGATCACAAGGTCCTCAAGTTTTACCTTTCCTGCCTTCAGGTCTTTTATTACTTTCTTCACGTACCTGACCGCCTCCTGAGGATCCCCGTGCTCCAGGACTTCTGCGATCACCCTCTCCTGGGTCTCTCTTGCTATTTTCGCCCAGTCCCTGCGCACGAGCTCGAACCCTTTTATCTCGACGGTCCCGTCTTCTCTGATGAGCGCGTACTTTTTCTTGGCAGCCTCTTTTTCTCCTCTCTTGGTCACGAACAGGCCTCTACGGTAGTATCCCTCGTACTCCAGCTCCATGTCCGGGGGGAGCTCCTTGTTTATTTCTTGCACGAACCTTTTCGCGTCCTCCACTGTCTTGTTACCGAGCTTGAGGAACAGGCTGTCTGTGTCAGCGTAAAGGACCTTGAATCCTTTTTCTTCCGCCTTTTTTATGGTCTCCTGGATGTACTTCCTGCCGAGGGCTGTCACGCTCTCGGCGCATTCCCTTGAGTAGAACCTTGCCCTCGGGTATCCCATGTACCCGTAGCACGCGTTAGCGATTATCTTCAGGCCCCACTGTTTGAAGTGAAGCATTTTGTACTCGTCAGACCCTGGATCCAGTTTTTTCATCCTTTCCTTGACCTTCTTTCTCGTGTACACCAGGTCCTTGAGCACTGTTGGTATGAGCCCTGGTGGCTTTTTCCTGAACCTGTGTCCGAGGGGGGTCTCGTAGCAGTCCTCGCACTCTTCTCCTTCGCGGACGAGGGTGTGGCTGTCTATGTTGAAGGACATGATTATGCTTGGGTACAGGCTCCTGAAGTCGCAGACGACTATGTTCTCGTGCAGTCCCTTTTCAGGAAGTTTCACGAACGCTCCTTTTATGGGCCTCATCATCCTGGCCTTTACTTCTCTTTCCTTTGGTATTGGGGGGATGAGCTCGTTCCGTTTCACTGCCTCCCGGATTATCATCCACTCTACCATCTGGCTGCTTGTCATCCATGTCACGTCGTACAACGGGAGGCCTAAGATCCTGCTCAGCTCCGCGTACAAGGGTAGGATCTCTTCTCCCAGCTTGTACGCTGCCAGGGCGTCCTGTCTGTTGTACTCCTTAAGGAGTTCGAGGTCTTTTCCTCCCTTGTCCCAGTACTCGTGTATTCTGGCGCAGTCTATGTCCAGTTTTTCTTTCCCGAAGAACTCCTTGTATATTGACTCAAGGTCGTTCTTCGGAAGCCTGAGGGCTCCTATTCCCGTGAGGAAGGCGACTCCCCTGTACGTGTCAAGATGGACTCTTCCGTTTATCCTGCTCCTCCTTCCCAGACCACTCTTGCTCACCCCAGGCTCTGTCCCGTCCCGGCCCAGGGTGAGCTTTATTTTCAGTTTTTTGGCCCTCTCCTTCAGGTAAGGGAGGTCAAAGTCGTTGGAATTGTACCCTGTCAGGACGTCGTAGTCATTCTCGTTAACCTTTTTTATGAAGTCGTTGAACATGTCCTCTTCTTTTCTGTCCTTCCAGGTGATCACTTCGGACCCTTTCTCATCAGCGACTCCTATCATGAGCACAGGGTCTTTTTTCGGGTCAGAAGCTCCTTTTGGGTTGTACGTTTCTATGTCGAAGGCCATCTGCTTGAGTCTTATGGGCTCCTGATCTGCTTTTTTGAAGTCCTGCAGGATCCCGTCCTTTATCTTGAACTGGTAGTAGTTTGACGCGTAAAGGCCGTTGTCTATCAGAAAACGGTAGATGAACTTGATCCTGGCCTCGAACGTTTCCGCGGTCTCTTTTATTTCGTTCCTTATCTTTATCACTTTTCCAGGATCATCTACCGTGACCTTCCACAGTTTCACTGGCCTGCCGTAGTACTTTTTTTCCACGGGAACGACTTTCTCCACACCATCCATTTTCTCAAGCTCTTCTTTTTTCACGCCGTCCCTGAGCACGTAAAAGTAGGGATCGTGCTCTGCAAGCACTCTGCTGACCTTGCCGTTCTCTTTTATCCACAGGGCGATCCGCTTGCCCTGGTCGTGTTCCACGTCCAGGATGAACCCTCTTATCCTGCTCACCCAAAATGTTTATATGCTCTTAGATGTTCTAATCTGTTAAAAAGGTTTCCAGGGTGGACTAATGGCAAGACCTGAAATGGTTTCTTCCGCGGGGCTGCTGGCAGAAATACACGCTCTAGACTCCAAGATAAGGGTGCTCGCCCAGAGGTTGTCAATAATAGAAAAGAACGAGCAGGTCATAGGGAAGACGCTCATATCCCACAACAGGAAGCTTAAGGAGCTTGAGTCCGCGATCGCAAAGCTAGAGGCAGCCCAGGAGAAGCCTGCCCAGTCAGAGGAGGTTTCCAAGCTCAAGGAGATTGTCCAGGAGCTTGAGAAGAAGGTGAAAGAGCTTGAGCCTGTGGTCCAGGAGAACAAGAAGGCAGACGATGCCATCCGCACCCAGATGAAGGAACTCAAGTACGTTGTGGACATGATAAACCCTGTGGCTTACGTGACCGCTGATGACGTGGAGGACATTGTGGAGGAAAAACTGAGGGAGTACCTGTCGGGCAAGAGGTCCAGGAGAACTGGCCTGGACGAGTTTGAGAAAGAGTTCCTCTGACCCTTTTTCACTCCTCTTTTACTATGTCGAAGACGACCTGAACCTTTCCTGGAGAAAAGGGTCTTACGACCCTCTTGAACGCGATCCTGTACTTTGACCCTGTTTCCTCTGCCTTCCTGCGGATTATTTCCTCTGCTCTGGTGAAAGGGTCTTTCCTGTCGCCGATATAATAAAAGTGGATCACCCCTCCTTTTTTCACGTGCCTGAACGCAAGGTCAAGGAAATCTTCTCCTGTTTTGGGCAGGGGCATGATTATCCTGTCCATCTTCTCAGGAATCTTTTCAGCCTCTTCTCTCACGTTCCCGAGTATCGGGATCATCCTGCCCTCAACCCTGTTCAAGCGCACGTTCTCCTTCATCCACTTTACTGCTTCAGGGTTCAGTTCTATTGCGTATATCTTCACGTTAGGAACTCTCTTGAGTATCACGAGCCCGAAGGGCCCTACTCCAGCAAACCAGTATCCTATGACCTCTCCTGGCTTCACTTGCTTGGCTATCCTTTCCCTCTCGTAGCTTAGCCTGGGAGTAAAGTACACCTTGCTCACGTCAAGCCTGATCCTGGCCCCTGACTCCCTGTACTCCGTGACCGTTCTGTTCTCTCCCGCTATCACTTTCACAGGCCTTATCCTGTAAACTCCCTCGTGTATTCCTGCTCTCTTGCACACTGTTTTGACGCTCTTGTGCACCTCAAGAATGGCTTCTCCTATTTCTTTTTCCCTGTGCTCGAGTTCTTCTGGGACTTCTATTATCGCGATGTCCCCGATTATGTCAAAGCTAGTCACAGCCTTCTCGGCCTCTTCCTTGGGCAGTTTTTTCATGAGCACTTCACGCAGGCTCGTCATGACAACCACTTCGTCAGCCTTGGTTGGGTCACTTGTTCTTTCAGGATCATGCTGTTATTAAACCATGCCTCGAACCTGACAGGTGATCTTTCGGTAATAACATTCTTTAACGCGCGCAGGCCAGACACTTTCTCCGGATCTCCTGAGAGCACTTTCCTCACGCCCTCCCTAACCTGCCACACTCCCACTGGAACAGTATAGCCGGGGCCGATGTGCCTGAGGACAAGTACTCCAGCGCTCCTGCGTATCCTGCACAGTTTTTCGTAGACCGCGAGCCTTGCCGCGAAATAGCTTCCTCCGATCTCGGGATACTCCCTTAACCCTTTCCTGTCCTCTCTTGCCCCTGCTATCACCAGGCCTGCCGCCGGGTTCCACACGCTCTTCCCCGACCATGCTTCCAGCATCTCGAACCCAACGCCTTCGGGGAAGAACACGATCACGTAGTTGTTATCGTACTGCGATCCTGAAAACACGAGGATCTGGTTCACTGGAGGGTATTCTCTCGTCCTTTTCATGAGTTCTTCAGATATCATGGAATCAGAGGCGGTGATACTCCACCTGGTGGGCACCATCTTCCTTTTCTTACCGAGCCCGAGCATTCCAGCGCTCAGAACCTGGCTGACCCTGGAGACAGGGACTCCTTTCTCGTACAGGCTCACGAGCGCGTCCCTCGCCCGCAGGTCCGTGTCAGACCAGATTTTTTCTATCCTGTGATCTGTCTTGATTCCGTAAACGCTTACTCTCCTGGCCCTGGCCGCGGGTGACATGACCTCTGACCCTGGATCAAGCGACAGCCTGGGCTCTTTCTCGAGCTCTGCTTCCGCGTCAGGGGGAGCGCGTGAGAGTACTGTCTCCTGGACTACTTCAGTAATCCGCCCGGGCTTTTTCACGTTCGCCCTGGCTTCTGTCCTGACCAGGGAAAACCTCATTCTGACGATCTCCTGCAAGGGCAGGCTCGCCCATGATTCTGGGGAATCCAGTTTTCCCACTCCTTCTGCAAGAGGCGAGATCATGGGCCCAGCGTACACTCTAGGGTACCCGTGCCTGCCCACGAACACGCTGGGAGGGCTGGCTCCCTGCAGTTCCCTCGTGCTGACGACCTTTTCCACCTTCAGCCCGGCATAGTACTTCATGAGCAGCGGGCACTCTCGCCTGCCGCAGAGCATTCTCGCGCCCTTGCACTTCACGCACAGTCCTGCCGGGAATCCTATGTTCACGCTCTTACTCTGTAATCCCCGTGATTTAATGCTTGCGGAGCTGTTTTAAACCCCTCTTGGTAGTATACATCCTATGGGCTTTCTAGAAGACTATTTTATCAATCCTGTACTGCACGGGACGGGATACAATCCTGTGAACACGCTCGTATACGCGGTCCTGCTCGTGGCCAGCCTGCCGCTGGTGGCCAGGCTCATGAAAAGGTTGGGGATGCGTGCCGATGAGAGGACCTGGGCCTCGCTCCTGCCTTTCGTGGTCCTCGGAGGCTTGCTAAGGGCAATGCAGGACCACGGCATGTTCTCGTTCTTGGGTGGCGCAGAGTACGCGCTCTTCGTGACTCCCGGGATCTACCTTACTGTGTTTTTGCTCGCGCTAGCGAGCATTCTCTTAGAAAAAAAGGTTGGGATTCCGACAGCCTGGGAGGGAATTTTCCTGCTCGCGTTTTTCGGGTCATGGTACGCGTTCGTCATCCGCAGGATAACGCCGCTGGCGTGGGTGCTGGGGGTGGCCGTTCTCGCGTTCATCCCCGCGTACTTTGTCCTGTCAAGGTACTCCTGGAGAACTCTCCCCCGCGTTTCCAGCATGCCAGTGCTCGCGCACGTGCTGGACGCCAGCGCGAGCTGGACAGCTATTTCTGTGGTGGGCGGCTACTTCGAGCAGCATGTTCTCCCAAGCGCTCTCTTTTCTCCTGGAACGTTCTGGATGTTTATTCCCCTGAAGCTCGTAGTCGCGGCCCTGGCGGTCCTGCTGGTGGACAAGTACTCGGACGGGTACGACGCGTGGGTGCTCAAGTTCGCCCTGCTGGTCCTCGGGCTCGGGCCGGGAGTCAGGGACACACTCACCATGCTGGCGTGAACCGCAATCAATAAAAACGCGTGTTGGGAGAATATTTTTGGGAGCGCCGTTAGTCTAGCCAGGTTAGGACATGGGCTTCCCAAGCCTATGGCCCGGGTTCGAATCCCGGACGGCGCACCAGCAAGCGTGCGAAACCATAATCCCCCTCTGCAGGGATTGCTTAGCCTGGTATAGCGCTAGGTTCAGGGCCTAGTGGGTTAGTCCCATCGGGGGTTCGAATCCCCCTCCCTGCACCATTCCTTTTTTTATTCTTATCATGTGTCTTCTTGTTGGGGTGTTCTTGTTGAAGGTCATTTTCGGCCCTGTTTTTCTTGAGCACGATAATCCTGCGCATCCGGAGAACAAGGGCAGGCTCTCGCTGATCCTGGAGGAGTTGGGAGAGTGGGATGTTGTTGATCCTGAGGACGGAGAACAGTATCTTGGACTATGTCATTCTGAGGAGTATGTTCAGAGGATCAGGAGCCTGGCTGGCTCTGGTTTTCTGACTCCTGACACCTACTATAACGAGCATACTTTTAGGGCAGCGTGTTATGCTGTTGGCGCGGCTGTTCAGGCCGCCCGGCTTAACGCGTTCGCGCTCGTCAGACCTCCTGGGCACCACGCGCTCAGGGAAAGGGGAGGTGGTTTCTGCATTTTTAACAGCATGGCAGTAGCAGCCAAAGTATTGTCAGGCGAGGGAAAAAGGATCGCGATCCTGGATATTGACTGTCATCATGGGAACGGCACGCAGGAGCTGGTCAAGGACGACAGGAACATTTTGTATTGCTCCCTGCATCAGAGCCCGTTGTACCCCGGCACAGGACTGCGGGATGAGGGTAATGCGTTGAACGCTCCCCTCCCTGCAGGCTCTGGGGATAAAGAGGGAATAAGGGTTTCGGAAGAAAAGTTTTTCCCTGCAATAGAAGACTTTAATCCTGACGTGGTGGGGGTATCAGCTGGTTTTGATGCTTACTACAAGGACAAGAGGCCCGAGCTCGGGAACGACTTGAACTTCACGCTTGAGTTCTACGAGAGGGTCGCAGAATTCTTAAGGTCTTATGATAGGTTCCTGGTCCTAGAAGGAGGGTATGATCCGGTCAGTATCCTGGAGTGCTCCAAGGTTTTCCTGGAGGGACTGTGAGCTCACGCGCTCAGGGTGTCCCTGAGTATGGCCCTGTATGGTCTGGAGTGGGCTTCTTTCACCGCGATCTCGTTTTCTTTCACGAACTCTATTTTCATGCTGGCGTTGTTGATCACGGTCTGGTCTACTCCTGCCTCGTCCTCTAGTCCTATGCATGTGCCGACCCCGTAGTTCGGGCTGTCCAGAAGAATATTCTTCATCTCCAGCCCGAGAGGCGTTTGGGCGAGGTACTCCTCTCCTTTCTTCAGGAACAAGAGTGTCTTGAGTTCTCTGCTGGCGAGTTCTGCCTTGTACTTCTCGTACAGGGATTTCAGGATGGAGAACGCTATCGCTCTTTTGATGTGGGGAGGGTAGCCTGACACGTCTATCCTGGCTATTGACCCCACTCTCTTCAGGTAGGGTGACACGAGGATGTTCAGGTCAAGCTTTCCTCCGAACGTGTTAGGGAACGCTTTGTGCAGTACCCTGATGAGTCTTATGGCCTGGTACGCGTAGAATTTCTTGGCTTCAGGAGTGTTGGCTAGTATTTCCTCCTCCAGTCCCTTTAGCGAAGAGTACTCTTCTGAGTGCGTTTCTATTGCCCTGTCCAGGATCTTGCCCGCTTCTTCCCCAGGCCCCTTCTCGTTCCTGGGGAGTTCAAGGACTTCCCTGAACTGGTCCCTGTTAAGCAGGTTTATGTTCACGTAAACCTGGCCTACTCTCAGGGTGTTCACGGGCATTCCGATAGGCTGCAGGTGCGGGAACTCTTGCTGGTTGAAGTTTTTGTTAGGCGCGTTCATTCCAATGAACTCCTTGTTATCATCAAGCACTATGGCGGTTATTCCTGTGAGCACACAGTTCTCCATGATAACGTGGAACGCGTTCCTTACCTGGTCCTTGTTCCCTATCACCACCGTGCTCGAGAAAGACTGGATGTTCTCTTCAGCCAGTTCTCCTGTTATCCTCTTGCCCAAGAGTGCTTTGGCCATGGCCCTTATTTCTCCTGCTTTTGGTGCTTCTACTGCTTTTCTTATGAGCATGCTGGGGAGCAGGAAGGGTTCAGAGAACAGTCTCGTGGTGTACTCTTCCAGGGCATTGCGTAGTGGCACTACCCTTATGTCATAGGCGGCGCTTTCTTCCATGAGCCTTTCGTGCATTTCCTCTATTCTCTTGAAGAACTTGTCCAGGACAATGCTCATGTTCTCCCCGACTTTCACGTACCTCGGGCCGGGGGAGAGGATCAGGTACTTTCCCTTGAAGGTGGGGTAGTGCTTTTCCAGGAGTATCGCGTTCCCGGGAAGTTTTTCCGCCAGGGTTGAAGCGTTCCCTTCCACCACGTAGATCTTGTACAGTATCAGTAGGTATCCTCTCACAGTTCCCTCTCTCTTGTCTTCGATAACGCTCAGCGCGAGCTTGTCAGGGTTCTCGTAAAAGTAGGTGTTGTACCCGGTCCACTTGCCGGAGAATATTTCTTTCCAGGGCCCGTGAGAGAGTTCCATGCCATCCCCCTGAATATTAGTTTGGCTTGATTTATAAAAGTTTTATAAACCAGGCTGCCTTTTTTTATCTCGGGTGTGCGGATGGACGAGTCAAAGCTTGCCAGGATAGCTGACATCGTAAGGTCAATGAACGAGGCTGGAATGACCTTGAACGAGATAAGGTCCCAGCTTCAGGGAATGGGGCTGACAGAGGATGAAATAGAACAGGTCCTGTCCGCCGCGAAGGCACAGCCTTCCTCTGCAGAAATCCATGAGGAGATAAAAAAGGTCAGGGAAAAGATAGAGACGGGCGAGCACCTGAAGCCAGTGGTAGAAGTAGTGGAAGAGGCGGGGGCTGAGGCAAGAGAGGCAAGGGAAAAGGTAGAACAAGTGGCTAAAGCGGTTGAGGAAACAAAGCAGGCCGTGACCCAGGAGATAAAAGAGCCGGTACAGAAAATAGTTGAAGAGCAGAAAGAGCTTCACAGGGAAATAAAAACGATCGCGGGCCTTGGGGAAGAGGTGCAAACGCTAAGGGACATGCTGATAGACATTAACGCGAACATCAAGGCCCTGAACCAGATAATGCAAAAGATTCTGGAGACGAACAGGAAACTGTTACAGCAAAAGAAATAGTTTTATTTTTCTTTTTTCTTCCCGTGCAGGAACAGTCCTCCGAACAAGAACGTTTTCCAGTCAAAGCCTTCCTTCGCTTCCTCTCCTTCTTTTATTTTTTTCCTGAGACCGGGGCGGACTATGTTTTCTGGACTCATGAGCTCTTCTTTCCGTGTGGTGAGCATTGGAAGAAGTCCCAGTTCTTCTGGTGTTGGAACATGGTCCTTTGGGGGCATTGACTGTATGAGCACGTGCTTCTTCTTTTTCTTGCTCACTTTTTATCCTCCTCAAGCGCTTTCCTGACCACGTTGACCCCTGCGCTTATGACTCCGGTGACCGCGCTCACAACATCATCCGCCCAGTCCTTGTCAGGACCGCTCTTTTCCTTGTACGAGAGTTCTATCTTGTCAGGTATCCTGTAAGGCGCTCCTCTTTTCGATTCTATCACTATCGGCTCCAGTTCTTCGTACCCCTTGCTTTTTTTCCCAGAGGCCTTTTTCTCTGGGAGTAGAGCGTAAACCCCGCACGCGAAGAGCGCGAACAACCCGAGCTTTTCGTATCCTGAAGACGCTAGCACGTACCAGAAGAAAAGCCCCATCAGGAACGCCCAGAGTCTCACGGTCTTCCCACCATCCTTTTACTCGAACAGCCAGTTGAAGAACTTAACGAGCCCCTTGCCTATGGCTCCTATCCCTTTGGGGATGTTGCTGACGCCCCTGTAGGGCCCGTAGTCGCTTTTCTTGTACGTTATCTTGAGCTTCGGGGGGTACAAGTAGGGGGGTTCTCCCTCGTCCTCGTAAATGACAGGGTGAAGGATAACTTCTTCTTCCTCTTTTTTCTTTCCTCCCGCTTTCTTCTTCTCCGGCCAGACTGCTCCTGCCACGAGCAGCAGTACTCCTGCCCAGAACAGTATCCCGTACCCTGGAAGGTACAGGGCAGTCAGGCAAAATACTATTCCAAGAGCAATTGCCCCAGTTCTCATGATAACAGCCAGTCCACAAACCTTTTGGTCAGGTTTCCTACAAGATTTCCAGTTGTTTTGCCCGCCTCCTTCCATCTGGTCGGAGGCTTTCCGGGCTCTGTTATTGTTATTTCTTCAGGGTAAATGGACTCTGGTCCTTCGTACTTTCTTTTTACGATTATGGGCTGCACTTTCACCCTGGCCCCAGACCCTTTAGATTTTTTGGCAGGCTCTCTTGACACGAGCACCAGGATGGCTGCTGCTATTACTGCCGGGACGAGCACGCTCTCAACGTAGATGCCTGCGAGCACGAGCACCATGGCAAGGGCGAGCGTGCTTGCTCTCATGTTCATCCTCCCAGGAGCCTCATGAGCTCAGGGGAGTAGTACTCTCCCCCTCCTTTCTCGCTCTTGGCCGCGCCGTACAATATTATTCCGGCTAGTATTCCCAGGAAGATCCACCAGTACTTGGAGTACCCGAAGTAGACCATCGCGAGCACTAGCACTCCTATGACCGTTATTGGAACGCTTCTGGCGAGCACGATCAGGACAATGAACGTCAGGTAAAACAGGGTTTCCAGCCCCTGCTGTAGCGCGAGGAAGGACACGAGCAACAGTATTATCAGGCTCATGGGGTCCATGATATCATCTCACTTGAACGCTTCTCCGAACTTTTCAAGGAAAGGGTATCCGAAGAAGAATATCAGGATTATTATCACGAGCTCGGGGTGAGAGTAGAAGGTGAGGTATCCTACTATAGCTGCGAGAATGATCCCCAAGGCCTTTGATTTTGTCAGGTCAGTCCCCCACTTTACTAGGTACACGAAGAATATGAGCGTGAAAGCCAGCCTCAGGTCAGTCCAAAGGTCCGCCATCCTTTTTTCCTCCTTTCCTCCTAAAGAAAAAGGGAGAACAGGGTATAAAAAGGTTGGTTTCAGAGGTGCCTAGATTATTCTCTTGAAGTCCTCCCATTTCCTGCCGACCTCTTTTTCCACGACTGGCTTCAGGTTTTTCCACACCCTAAGGAATGCCTTTTTCCTTCTTTCTAGTTCTTGCTTGCTCAGCTCCTTCACTATCATCATTTCCCTCAGATTCTTTTCAAACCCTCTTGGTTTGTATTCCAGTCTTCTCGCGCACCATAACCTCCAAGGGTCCGCGGGCACGTGGGTTTTGTTCAGCGCGAAAAGCGTTTGAAGGAGCATGTCAATCCCGTAACAAAAGCAATGGTGTGCTGCCAGAATATCTCCTCTGCGCACCCATTTTTCAGGCACATTAACGCAGAAGTAGTGGCTTTGCTCGAGGCCTTCCATCAAAAGCCATTTCCTCTCTTTTTCGGAGAGCACTGTCTTCTTTTTTATGAGCCGTTCGATCTTTTTCTGGGGATCGTATAATATCCTGTGCTGGGAGTACGCCCATTTCCTTTCAGGGTCCCAGCGTTCTTTCAGTGCTTTCTCGTACTCTACTATAGTCCAGTCTATTTTTACTTCTCTTACCCCGTATTTTCTGGAGTCTGGCTCGCTTAGGGGAACCCATACCTCTCCTTCTCTAGCGAGCCCGATCCGGGCGCCCTTGCTGACGAAGATCGTCATGTCAATGTCGGAGAACTTGTCGGCATAACCCCTCCCAAGACTACCCAGGCAAACTATTCCCAGGACTCCCTTTTTCTTTTTCAGTCTCTCCGCGTACTCGCGCGCTACTTTTTCGTGCAGTTCTATTATGTTCTTGCCCCTGAGTCCCTGGGTCTTCATGATCGCCCTGTCTTCAGAATTTCTTGAACCGGGGGCTTGCCCAGAAGCCCTGCAGTCCGAAGATTATCATTCCCGAGAGCATGTAGGCCATGATGATGTAGGTGGTCCACACTCCTGCTGTTACCGGCAGGAGCCTTATACCAAAAATGTAAAAGAGGATCGCTGTTATGAGGTAGGTGGTGAGCCTGGTTCCTATCACCATTCTCACGAAACTGTAGATCATGACCAGGATGTAGAACTGGAAGAGTATCCTGAATATGGGGATTGTTAGGATGGCGACGGTCATTCCCCCGATTATCACCAGGAAGATGAGGGCCAGGATTATGAACGGGAGTATGAAAAAGCCCCTGCTTTTTTCCAGGATCATCTTAGCAACGCCCTCCTCCTGCTCGCCGCTGACTTGGCCGTGTCAGGAGGCAGGTCCCCTCCTCCTGCGCTGGCCATCGGTCCCGCGATAGACAGGTCGTACAATACCATGGTGAACCCAAAGGCTATGGCGAAGTACACTATCATCAGGGGTCCGAACAAGTGCCAGTACTGGAAGAGCATCAGGTACCCTAGTATGAGCACTAACGCGGTGATTATCGGGCCTCCTTCGAACCTGCTCCTGACGAAGGAGATCACGAACAAGAGCACGATTATCTTGAACCCGAACCACATCAAGTCCCAGTCGCTCTTCACTCCGGCCAGTGTCAAGAACCTGTCCAGTATCCCCAGTACAGCCAGGACCGTCACGTTACTGATCATGCGGTAGAACAGAAGAACCCGAGGATTATAAAAGTTACTGGGGAAATGTCATGTGGAAGATTTTACCAGAGAGCCGCTCTCGTCACAATAGTACGTGGACGTGGTTTTGCCCAGTTCAGTGTCAAGAGCGGTTAGCGTTACCTTGTCCTTCCAGCCTGTTATCTTGAACTCCTCTCCTCCATGCTTTTTGAAGAAGGCTTCCATCTCATACCATACTATATCATGGTGCTCGGGTTTAGGCACGTACACTCCGCTCTCGTCTGTGACCCACGTGAAGCCAGCGAACTTTTTTACCGCGTGGGCGGTCACCTTAAGCTCTGACAGGCCATTCGGTCCGCTGGGACAGTGTTTCCCTTCAAGCCCTCCTCCGAGCTCTTCCCTTATTCCCTCCGCCCATTCGGCCCACGCCCTGACTGGATCCGGAGTGCAGACCGTAATATCGTTCTCTGGTAGTACGCCTATCTTCTCGTACCCGTCAGGAGTCGGTATCTTCATCCAAACGTCTTTCCTTATGTCGTCGAACTGGCTGGAGTCTAGGGTGATGCACACTCGTCCGTCAGGGTGTTCCTCCTTGAAGAGGTCCTTTGAAACGCTGTGAATAGCATTGCTTATCTCCGTGTCATCAGGGGTTTCCGGCTCGCTCCCCTTGAACACGAACGTCTTCCGCGTGGCGTCCACTGCGTTCACGACCGCTTCTGATGTCATCAGGCTAATCTCTTTTGAAACCCGCGCCTCCAGGGCGCCGAGTATGTCACTCTTTCCTTCCAGAGGGCTCTCCTCTATCTCCATTACTCGGGCCTTGACCGCGTTCTGTGTTTCCGCCTCCACGTTCGCCTTGACCACCTTGATGTTAATGTAGTCAGTTGAGGTTATCGAGCTTCCGGCCAGCGCTCTGGACGTCCGGAGGTCATTTTCTGCCATCATGCTGGCCGCGAGAATAGCCAGGATCACCATGGTGGTGCCAACCAAAGGGGTGAATAAAGAAAAGCCCCTGTTCCTTTTCCGTGCGAAGGACATTAGTCTTCACTCTCTGACTGAGCGCTTACATACTCCTGGTAATGCTCGTAGTCAGCATTAGGCCCTTTTGTCACGCACCAACCCTCTTTAGTTGCAAGACCCCCTTCACAGTACAAGCATGAGCCTTTAGAGTTTTGCGCCAGGCATGTCCAGCTACAATAGCCGTTTGCCTTGTTCACGCACAGGGCTTCATCTGGACACTTAAGAGTTACTTTCTCAGTATCGCACAGCTTCCAGTTGGATAACCCGTGGCAGATGACCTTGTATCCGCAGTTTTCTCCAGATCCCGATTCTGAAGGGCCCTTCTTTTCCGCACCAGTCACAGTATAATAACTACCCCATGGAGATATTGTGTAGGTTATGGTCCCCCCTGAATCTTCAGAACCCATGATCACGTTTACTCTCAGGTTTCCGAGGCCAATGGGTAGAGATATAGTGGTACCATCTGAGGGGAAGGAGCCTCCCTTGATCTTTAGGTGAATGTACGGAACAAACCCTTTCGGGCTGAACTTTAGAGTTTCGGTGGAGGACCAGATTGTTTTGGTTTCTACACCTACTGTGATCTCAGTGCCCTCTGCTTGCAAGGGAATAATATCTATCTCATCTGCGAACACGTTGAGTGGAACATAACAATCTAGTGCAATATGCTTTTTATCCTCGCCAGTGTATCTCATGTTACCGCAAAAGGCAGCGCACTTTCCGTAGAATACTCTTTTATCATTCTCTCCAGCAGGACTGGGAGCATCTTTTACTACAAGGTTCTTGTTGGAGATCTTGATCAGTTTTCTTCCTGCAGTCATACCATTTATTGTGTCAAGGGTGTTCTGTTGAATGCCTTTCATTGTGGTAGGGGTGGATGGGATCTCGCATGCTTGGATTCCAGGGGCTGATGAGAGATACAGTGCTATCGTCTTATGTTCGCTGGTCGTGGTATAGTACAAAACTTTCGCAAGCGTCTTATAGTCTCCTTCCTTGAATTCCATTATCACCTTCCCGAGGTCGTTGTCCGCAACGGTGGTTATGCTGTTGTCCTGGCCGCTGCCGAGCCGTTCGCTCAGCAGGCTGGATATCTTACTTTCCTTGCCTTGGGGTATTGACAGGTACACGTGGTTTGCTGTCTCCCAGTATACCGCAGTGTCTTCTGGCAGGGTCCAGCCAGCCTTCTCGCTGACAGCGGCCTTGAAGTTCAGTATCTCCGAGTACTCTCCAACCTGTTCTGGGGTGAAGTCTGACGGTCTCCCGATAATAATGTACGGCCAGGAGACTTCCTCAGGAGAGCTCCTGTAGACTACTCTCACCTGGTCTTCTCCGACTTCTTCCCCTTCCTCCACAACATCCTTGCCGGTTTTCTCGTGGATTATGTTCCTTATCTGGGCCTTCTCGTCTTCTGACAGGCTTGTTCCCAGCAAGTTGAGCACTTCGTAGTCTGTTCTGGAGGTTATCCACTTCCCGTCACGTATTTCCAGAACCTCATTTCCTTTGGAGAAGCGGATTATGTTATCAATGAACTCTTTCACGCTGTCCAGCGTTGGCCCGACAATATGCAGGTAGTTGTTCTTGTCAAGGTACGCGAGCCCTGCCGCCGGGAACCTGTTCTCGAGCTCGGGCACGTTCTCCCAGAGGTCCTGGCACGCCTGCTGTGTTTCGTCGAAGCATGTTTCTATTATCAGGTTGTGAGTGTACTCCTCGTCTCCCAGGACGCTCCTGGAGTAGGATACGCTGTAGCCTTCTTTTTCTCCAACGCCCCACAGAGCGTTCATGAGCTTGTGGACCTCTTCCTCTATTGACTTCCCTGTCGTTATCACCACCCGGGTCTGGTATACGGACGGCCGCTTCTCCGCAATGCTGCTGGCGTCCGCAGGTATGAACGCGAGGAAGTTCTCAAGCTTTTCCTTCGGATTCATGTCCGAGAGTTTTCCTGTCTCGTAGTACCTTAGTTTTTTAGTGGTCCCTTCCGCGGTCTGGTAGTTCGTGGTCTTCACGGTCCCGTATCCTATCTCAGGCCAGAAGTCTGTGAACACTTCGTCGTCTAATCCTAATGTGTTCACCGCGATGTACATTTCGTCTTTGTTGAGTTTGTAGTACACGCTCCTGAACGCCTGGTTCGGTGTTTTGGCTCCCGTGAGTATCTGGGCGAGGGTCGCGAAAGCGTCAGGGTCAAAAGTTTCCCCTTTCTTCAGGGTCTTTGAGAAGTCTGCTGAGATAACTTCAACTCCTCCCGCGGGGGCTGCTGCTTCTTCTTGTACTGTGGCCTTGTACTCTATGGGGACTTTCTTGGTGATCCCGTTCTTTTCTGCAGTGAACTCTCCTTTCACGTCAATGTTCGTGTTTGTTGACGGGAACGGCGCGTACAATGTTATGCTCGCGCTGAACGTTATCTGGGACTCGTCTGACTCTACCTTTACGTTCTCCGCGCTGCATCTCCACGCTCCGGACGCGAGGCAGTCCGCGGTTCCCTCGTCAGAGGACACTTCCGCTTTGAGCACGCTGGCTCCTGACACGCTCACGCCATCGCACCTGTTGTTGAGGATGATGCTGACGTCGTTCTTTTGGCTTATTATCAGGGTATTGTCTTCAGAGTCCAGCCGGTCTGGGTAGCAGGCTTTGATCTTCATTGGCACGGTCACTGGCTTGTCAAAGTAGGGTTGTCCCGCGATCCTCTCGTCAGACTCTATAATCATTTGAGCGTTCTGGTCCTGGTCTAAGAGTTCCTTCCAGGGGAAGTCCCTTCTTTCGTTAGATAGCAGGCACAGCCCCAGGTCCAGTTTTATCCCGTTTTCCGAGTCTGTTATCCCTCCCTCCACGCTCTTGTCCAGGGTGCAGACGGTTTCTCCTGCCTGGGTGATTTCAATTCTCTTGATGTACTTGGATGTTAGGATTGTGTTCGTGTTGAGGTCCTTGAGCGGCACTGTCACTTCTGGAGTGAACTCGTCAATGTCTATTTCTTCCGGCGACTGGACTTTCATGAACCCGCCTACTGGCGCGGACATGCTGGCGAGGGAGTGTTCTTCTGATCCTGTCGTTACTTTCAGCTCGTACCCCATCTTGCCGTAGAACGTGGCCTTGACAGGGATGCTGATGCTCGCCTGCTGGAACTTGTCTCCGGCTATCTCCAGAACAACGTCCTCCGGGCTATTTCCTTGGGCTGGCTCGCAGGCGGTAGCCTCAGGAGACACTGAACAGGACGCTGCGCTTCTGCTGACCGCATTCTCTTCTCCAGAGTATTCCAGGGAGATCTTGTCCGGCACGAGTGGGACATCTCCTTTTTTAATCAAGCTGATGTCCAGCGTGGCTTCTTCTCCTATCTTGAGCGCGCAGGCGCCCGGCTGGCTGGGGTTGCAGATGTTCCCGTCCTCGTCTGTCATGCTCGTGCTCCAGCACAAGGGCACTTCTTCTGAGCACTTGTAGTCCTTGGTCCACGGGGATATTGGCACGGTGACATCCAGGCTCCTGCCGCCGACGCTCACGTTCAGGGTGTCTGTTTCGGGTATGAACCCGTAGAGTCCCAGGTTGATCACGAGACTGTCCCCGTACGCGATTCCCTTGTAGTCTTTGACGGTAGCCTGGCGGTAGGTCCCCTGGCCGTTACTGTAGTCCGTCCCAAGAGTGTACTCAAGTTTTGCTCCGCGTTCTTCTCCTGAGTGGAGAACTGCTTTTGCAGAATCTCCTGCTCCCTTAACAAGCCTGAAGTAACCTTCCTGCGTGCTGATTCTCACTGTGTCCGAGAGTGTGTCCGTGCCGTAGTAGGATAGCACTATCTGGTATTTTCCTGTCCTGCCCTCTTCTAAGCGTATGTTGGCAGGTTCTTTTGCTTCCCACTCCATTTCAACAGCAGGTGCTTCAGAGTAAGTTATGTGGTCTGCGGTGTACTTTGTGCGCTCTGTGCACTTGTACGTTTTTTCGACCTCGCATCCCATGCTTTCAAGGTATTCTGGCAGGGAGTCGTAGCAGGAGAAAGCCAACATTACCTGTTTTCCTGGGCAAGAGAGAGAATAGTAGTGCCCCTCTTTTGTTGTTTTTGTCAGGGACTTTGGCTTGTTGAGTACTATCGTCTGCCCTCCGTTCTTCTCCTGTGCCAGCTTCAGCGTCCCGTCACACTTTATCATGAGCGCGATTTTCCCTTTCTCGTCTGGCGTCACCTTCCCCACGTCATTGAAAGAAAGAACCCCGTCTTCTGCGGTCAGCGTTTTCTGTTCTCTGAATTCAAGGGTTATCCGAGCTTCTTTCGTTATTTCCAGCGTGTCATCCTTCCATTCCACTTTTTTGTCCTGGTAGGAGTAAGAGTACCATTTTTTGACCGTGCCTATTCTCACTGTCGCTTTTCCAGCACAGCTCCCGCTTATTTCAAGCTTATTCAGGCTGAAGCTGGTCTTGGATGGGGAGTCTGTCACTATCACCACAGGGTTTGATAAGGTGTTCTTGTACTCTTTCTCCACGGGGCTTCCTGTTCCGGAAGTCTTGTATTCTCCTGAGCCCTTCAGCCTATACACTTCCAGGCACACCTTCTGGTCTTCCGAGCAGGTTTCTGGCCTGGGTGCTTTCTCAACGTTCAGGTAGACCCTGTCTATGATGTTCTCTCCGTTGCCCAGGGTTATTGAGAGTTTTCCCTTGCCGTTGTAGTACCCTTTCCCGACGGCGACTGCTACCACGTCCCCGGAGTATATTATGTGGTAGTTCCACTTCTGCTTGTTCTCTGTGTACGCGACAACGTTGTCGTTTCCTGTGGCGGTGTCAACGTCAAAGTGCGTGCCGCTGCTGGACTCCTCTTTTATTGTTATTGTCTTACCCTCCAGTTCAGTGTCTGCTCCGGGCATTTGTTTGACCAGGTATGTCAGGGTGAATGGCTTCATGAACCCGACGTCGGGGATCTTTTTCCAGTAGTAGTCTTTCCCGTCTACTGTTATTGTAGCGTATTCCATTATTCCCGCGTTCTGGTTGCACACCATGGTTCCCTTTTCCCAGTCTTCTTCGGTGTACTCCTCTTCCGGCTTGCACTGGGTCTTGTCCGTGGTGATGATGACCTGCTTTTGGCTGTCGCCAGAGCCGGGCTTGACGTGGATGTACTGGTGGTACGCTCCCTTCTGGGCGGGGGTGAGCGCGTGGAGTTTCATGGTGATCGTCAGACTCTTGAAGGGCCTTAGCCCGTAGTCTGATTCAGTAGCGCCCGGGCAGTATCTTGAGATAATGTACTTGTTCCCTGTTCTCGTCACGGCGTGCGCGGTGGTTTCTCCTTCGCACTTGTACTTCACCTCGTTTACCCTGAGCAGGTTGCCTTCTCCTGAAACGCTCAGGCTGATGTCCTTGTTGTACGTTTCTGGTTTTTCGTTCACTACGGTCACGACAGCGGTCGCGTCCTCTCCTGGGGACAGTTGTACTGGGCTGGACAGTGGTCTGTTCTCAGAGTCGAACAGTGACCATATCACAGTGAGCCCTTCTCCTGGCAGGTACGTGCCCTCCCCGTTGTATGCTGTGATCTTAAATTCTTTTTCTCCTTCTCCCGGGTCTCTGACTGTCACCTGCGGCTTTTGCCATGACCCGTGGTACCTGATGACGAGCTCCTTGCTCTCGCTTCCTTTCCAGTGCCTCACGTACACGGGGATCCTGACCTGTTTGACCGCGCTCTCCTGAGGCTGTGAATCAATTATCCTGATCTTGTTATCTCCAGCGTCGTACTCGTACTCTTGTTCTGCCTGGACAGAGATCATCTCGTCAGGAAGCTTTAGTTCTATGCTCGTGTTCTTGTACTCCTGCAGCAGCCCGTACGAGACCACAAGATAGTACCATTTTCCTGCGGTCAGTTTGTCCTGCGTTTCTCCGGAGGAGAACTCAAGGCCCATGACGTTCACTGATGCGTTGGGTCTTGTCAGGGTGATGTTGAGGGTCTTGTCAGTGTCCATTACCACTCCTGGGAGCATGGTGTAGTACGTTTCCTTTGTTTCAGGATCAACGTACTTTGCGTCCACGTCCACGACGGTGTCCTTTCTTATGAGCCCTTCAAAAAAGGCTACTCCTGCAGCGTTGGTCTCCTGTTCAGTCCGGTCGAGCCATTTTGATTCCACGGAGACCTTCGCTCCTTTCACCCTTTCTCCGGACGGGCTGGACACTACCACCATAATGTTTACTTTCTCTGACTCCATCCTGACCTGAAGGTACGCTTGCTTTCCTGCTTCTACGGTCACTGTGGTTTCGGAAGAGCATGGGGTCATGCTCTTTCCTTTGACTGCTTCCACGCAGTAGTCTCCTGGCTCCACCCACGGGAACACCGCGTGGCCGTAGGAGTCGGTCGTCTGGTCTGGAGCAGCCCATTCTTCTGGCTTGTTGTTCTCGAGCCTGTAGAGCTTTAGGTCCACTCCGTCAGCATAGGACCCGTCCTCGTAGAACACGTCCACCGCCAGGCTACCGTAGTCGTTGGGGTTCAGGCGTGTGAGCTCCACAACGTTCTCTCCGCCCACTGTAACGTTAGCCTCTTTCACCTCGTACAAGTACTTGTAGAACATTGCGGTGTACTCTTCTCCTTTCTTCAGCCCCACCGTGCTCCTGCCGTTCGCGTTGGTCTCTGCTTCCAAGAACTTTACCCTGTTCCTGTCGAACACCTTGTAGTGCACGTTGGGCAGCGCGGCCACTTCGCCTGCTTTTTTGGTGATGAAAGTGGTGCTTTCAGCGTCTTCAAGGGTCACGTTCAGGGACAGGCTTCTAACGCTCTCGTTCAGCTCGTACGTTAGGTTGCTCTTGTAGTACAGGTAGTCCTCGCTCAGGACCCCTATCCTGAAAGGAGAGTACAGGGGGTAGTCCATGCACGCTGTCCCGTCCCTCGTGCGCGCGACCTTCTTGGTGCTCCCGCTGTGCGCGTCGTACAATTCCACTGAGACAGCGTATGGGACCACCTTCTGGTCAGGAGAGTAAACGGTAACGCACACGCTTCCCATTTCCTTCGGGGTCCTCTCCTGCTTCTCTAGTTTCAGGCATTCTGTGGACTGGCCTGCTCTCGTGAGATCCTCCCACGTGACGCCCTTAAGGTAGTACTCGTCCGCCCCGTATACTGCCCTGAAGGAGTACGTGTGGTCCTTCACGGCGGTGAGCGTGCACGAGGTCCCAGTGCATTCCCCTGTTTTTACCTTGTAACCGTACCCTGAGTACTCAGTGTAAGTGACGTTGGGGAGGAAAACCTTTCCTTCAGAGTCCTGGACGCAGAAGGTCACCTGCGATGCAGCGGGCTTGATGCCCTGACAGTTCAGCGTTATCGTGTAAGGTTGGGCCTGCTGCCCCTGCACGGTTATTTCTTCTTCCGCGTCCTCGCAGTTCTCTACTTCTGCAACTTTGACAGTGTACGTTCCAGGAAGAACGTTAAGAGAAAGCAGTCCGTCAGCGTCAGTGTACCCTCCGTCAACAGGATTGTCCTCTTGGTCGAATAACTGCACTTTCGCGTTGGGTATGCTGGCCCCCGTATTGCTCACGACGCTTATGGATATTGGCACGGGCTGGGGGCCTGCTCCTCCAAGGCCTCCTACTATTCCGGCAGTAAAGTATACTACCAGCATTAGCACGGCGGCAAAAACGGGCAGTGAAGGGATCCCGTGCTTTTCTATCGGGTCAACAAGCTTGTACACTGGGACTCCTTTTCCGTCCATCCAGTCAAGCAGGTCGAACCAGCGGTCTTCAACCGCGTAATAAGCATTGAGCAGGGTGTCTGCAAAACCCATAAGATCACCGCTCTAAAGGAAATAAAGGGGGAAGAATATTTATATTACTTTCCTAACCCTTTCCACGCTTTCGCAAGCCCCCGGAACACTCTTCCTCCCAGCACGTACCATGCGTAGTAGTATCCTGCGATCGTGCCCAGCAAGGTGGCCCTGAAGAACAGGTCGTGAACAAGGTCCGCTGTTCCTAGCCCGTGGGAAAAGGCAGACCATAACACGATCCAGATCCTGACAGGATTTACGACCGCCACCAGCAGTAGCCCCAGCAGCACTCCCGCGAGCCTGTTCCTCCTGCTCCTGTCAGGGGTCGCGAGCACCGCGGCGACCACTACCGCGATCTCCACGTTACCCGCGCACAAGTCGTTCACTTCTGCTCTCAGCCCGCCAGCGGTCACCACGGGATCTTCTCCTGAGAGGACGCACGAGCTAGGCACTCCGACACTGTTGAGTAGGCTGCTGGCAGCGCACGCTGAGAAGGCTTTTAAAGGGTAAAGGCCTGTTATTCCCAGAAACGCCCACACGGCTGCCGCGATGGCAAGCACTCTCGCCGTGAAAACGGCAGCGTCCCGGAGCTCTCGCGATCGCATGACAAGAGAAAGGGGTCTTGGAGGTTAAAAAGAGTGGTGGAGTACACCATCAGGACAGAAGGAGGGAAAAGATACCTTGTAATAAACTACAAGGGCAGGCCAATAGGCCCTAGTGTCGTGGACTACCCCCAGTGCATGAAAGAAGTGATAGAACTTCTTGAGAAGACTGACGCGGATTACGTGGTCCTGTCAGACGTTTACGAGATAACCTATGATGAAGAACAGACCAAGATGCTCAAGGAAATTGCTGACGTTGCGAAACTCTTTTTCAAGCAGGGGGTCTGGAACCCCAGCAAGCTCGTTAACAACAAGGCCTGCGAGGACATGATCCCGAGCAGGTACAACACGGTCCTCTCAATAGCCCAGGGACTCCTGAAGCAGGACCCGATAAAAGCGTACGTGACTCTGATTAACGTGATAAAAAGAGAAGAGTCTTCCCTTGAGACCCTGCGGTCTCCCAGGAGGGAGTGCACCGAACACTACCTCAGAACCTTGTACGCCATGAGGGACGAGCTTGAGAAAACGACACTGATCAAAAAGTTTGTTGAGCTCGCGAGCAAGACAGGAATAAAAAAGATAACAAGAGAGGTCTACCGGCCGTTTTTTGAGGCCCAGATAAAGCCTGCTTTTGTTTCCAGTAGGGTCTTCTTCTACACTCCTCCTGAGGTCGTGCTGGTTGACCAGTACCAGGTGGCTGATGCGACCGTTAGTATTTACCAGCATCCTGAGAGGATAAACCTGTTGTACTACCTGAACCCTCCTGAGTACTCCCTCACGCCCGAAAAGTACTTCCTGCTGTCCAAGACAAGAGAGATAGTCTCCACGTATCATCCGAAGGGAATAAGGTTCATGAGCCCGAGGGAGGTCAAGGAATACTTCACCAGCGTGTACGAGACCACCATCCGGGACCTGGCGGACAGGCACAAGATCACGATAACGCCCGAGGAAATAGAACAGCTTGCAAGGATCGTCACCAGGTACACTGTGGGGTACGGCATGATGGAGCTCCTGCTGTCCGACAGGAAGCTGACGGACGTGTACATGGACGCTCCCCTCGGCACGAAACCAGTTTACGTGGTGCACGGGGAGTACGGCACGTGCGAGACAAACGTGCTGTTCACAGAAGAAGAGGCCAAGGGAATAATTTCAAGGTTCAGGGCACAGTCAGGAAGGCCTTTTGACGAGGCCCACCCCGTGCTGGACTATGACATTCCTGACCTACAGACAAGGGTCGCGGTGATAGGCCCTCCGCTGTCCCCTGACGGGGTGGCGTTCGCCCTCAGGCTCCACAAGCTAACCCCCTGGACCCTCCCCCAGTTCATTGACGTGAAAATGCTTAACGCGGACACCGCAGGGCTATTGTCCTTTCTTATAGAAGCCCAGGCGAGCACGCTCGTGAACGGGTCAAGGGGCTCTGGTAAGACCAGCCTGCTGATGAGCCTCATGCTCGAGCTCCTGCCCTCCCTGAGGATAATCGTGCAAGAAGACACTCTAGAGATCCCTGTCCCTTACATGAAAAGGATAGGGTATAACATACAGCGGCTGAAAACACAGTCCGCGATAGCCGTGAGCAGGACCAGTGCTGAAGTGCCTCCTGAGGAAGCCCTGAGGACCGCGCTCAGGCTGGGGGACTCCGTGCTCGTGATAGGAGAGGTCAGGTCGAACGAGGCGAAGGTCTTGTACGAGGCAATGAGGGTGGGGGCCATCGGGAACGTGGTCATGGGAACCATCCACGGAGAAAACGCTTACTCTGTCTGGGACAGGATCGTGAACGACCTCGGGGTCCCTAACACGAGCTTCAAGGCCACTGACGTGATAGTCACGGCCGCGCCCATCCGGTTCGGAGGCTCTCTGAAGAGGCACAGGAGAGTGATAGAAATAACAGAGGTCAAGAAGCACTGGTACGAGGACCCTGAAAAAGAAGGCGGCCTGCTCACGCTCCTGAAGTTCGACGCCAAGAGGGACACACAGTATTACGTGAAAGAAGCTTTCGAGGAATCAGAGCTGTTGAAGAGAATAGAGGAAAGGTGGGGTGTTGACCGGGAGTTCCTGATGAACGAGATAAGGGCAAGGGCCCAGGCGAAACAGTTCCTCGTGGACCAGAAAAGAAAGCACAACATCCCTGACCTGCTAGAGGGAGAGTACACCGTGCCGGCCAACAACATGTACAGGATAATACAAGAGAGGCAGAGGACAGAGCTCGGCAGCGTGGACCACAAGAAACTCCTGCAAGAATGGAAGAAGTGGGTGCTCGAGGCCCAGGTCAAGCCTCTCATAAGGGTGAGCAAGAGTGCCGAGAAAAAGAAGGCATAAGAAAAAAGAGAGGATAGTCTCGCCAAAACAGTACGCTGAAGCCTACGGGAGCCTGCTCCAGGGGGGACAGGAGAAAAGGACTACTGGAATCAAAGAACCCCTGTACGTGCGGTTCGCCAGATTCGCTGGAAGGATTATCAGAGCACCTAACAAGTTCCAGAAAATAGAGTACCAGGCGGCCCTGGACTTCTTGGGGTGGGACCTGGAGCCAAGGGACGTGAACGCTGCAGGCTCTCTAGCCCTCGTCCTGTCCCTGCTGGCAGTAGTCCCCGCGGCAGGCATTCTCTTGTACATGACCTTCGTAACCTACGAGCTTTCGTACACAATGCTCTTCTACACGCTCGGTCCGCTGGTGCTCGTCCCGTTCCTGGTCAGCTTCTACGTTCAGAACTACATTCTCTTCGCGGCCAAGAAGGAAAGGATGCTGGCAACATCCAGCATTTCCGACGTGGTCAACTACCTCACCATGAGCATGAAGCTCTCTCCCAACCTGGAGAGGGCGATATCCTTCGCGGCAGAGCACGCCACGGGAAAGATCGCAGAAGAGCTCAAACAGCTTGACTGGGAGATCAGGACAGGAGTGCACGCGAGCGCTGAAGAGGCTCTGGACAAGCTCGCGTACAAGTGGGGAGCGTACTCCGACGAGTTCAAGCACGCGCTAATGCTGATCAGGTCAAGCACGATAGAAGTGGACGAGGCCAAGAGGAGCCTGATCCTGGACAAGGCTGTCTCGGACACCCTGGAAGGAATAAAAGAGAACATGAACGCGTACGCAGGAGAAATGAGGCAGCCCAGCATATACTTGTACTACATGGGAGTCCTTCTTCCCCTCCTGCTCATAATCCTTCTTCCGATAGGGAGCATAATGGCCAGGCTCCCGTTCTCTAGAACCCCTTTCATAATACTCTTCTACAACATCCTTGTCCCACTCGCCGTCTTCGTGTTCGCAAGGAACATAATAGGCAAAAGGCCTCCTGTCTACACTGCTCCCGAGATCCCGGACGACTTTCCCGGCCTACCTAAAAAGGGCAGGATAAGAATAGGGAAGTCAGAGGTTCCGGCAGTGCTCCTGGGGCTGGTGGCAGCCCTCGCGATCATAGGACTGTTCTCGCTCTTCCTGGACCCCGTGCTCAACCCGTACCCTCCTGAGTGGAACGTTCAAGCGCGGGAGAACTGGTACCCCCTGTTCAGCCTGACGGGGGTGTTCCTGGGAGGGGCTGTGTTCTCAAGCATTGTCCTGTACTCCCTCTCGCACGCCAAGCGTAAAGCCCAGAAGGAAATAATGGGCATGGAGAACGAGTTCCAGGACTCTGTCTACCTGCTCGCGAGCAGGCTGGGGGAGAACAGGCCCGTGGAAGAAGCGGTGGAGTATACCGCCAGTTTTCTGGGAGACACTCCCCTGGGCAGGTTCTACCAGAGGACCGCGGACAACATACGCAACTTGGGAATGACCCTGGACGCCGCGTTCTTTGACCCAGTCTACGGTTCGCTGAAAACCGTTCCGAGCAGGCTCATCCGAGGAGCTGTCAGGGTCATGGTTGACGCCATGAGCCTCGGAGTACAGCAGGCTGCAAGGGCCCTCATCTCCTTGTCCCTGCAGATCAGGGACTCCCAGAAGGTCAGGGAAAGGATAGTAGGGATACTGAAGGAAATCACGGGCATGATGCGGTCAATAGTCCTGTTCATAGGCCCCATAGTTCTGGGAATAACCACCTCCCTGCAGGGGATCGTGGTCAGCACGCTCAAGAGAGTGAGCGAGACAGGGCTCGCGGGAGGAACAGCTTCAATTCCGGGAGTCAACCTGCCCATGGTCTCCTTCGGCAGCCCAGAAGCCCTCGCGGGAACTCCTGGCCCGATGCTTTTCATGATAATAATGGCTGTTTTCATGGTAGAACTAACAGTCCTGCTGGTGTACTTCATAACAAGGGTGGAGGAAGGGGAGAACAATACAGTGCTCTACCACGAGCTCGCCAAGACCCTGCCGATAGCCCTCGCCCTGTTCTTCCTTTCGGCCTGGTTCTCCCAGTCTCTCACAGGGGCAGTGATCTGACATGCTGGGCAGGGGGCAAGAGTTCGCGGTAATGAAGCTCGTGCTCGCGGTAGCGTTCGCCGCGGCACTCCTGGTCATAGTCACATTGTATGCTGGAAGCATACAGCCCTCTCCCAGCGCGGCAGAAGACATCCAGGGCCTCCTGTCACAGGCCATGAGCGCGAGAGGCCAGTGCTTCCACAGGACGGTCACGTACCTTCCCAGCGAAAGGTATCCCTCCAGCGCTTTCACTCCCAGCACGGTGGAGTTCAAGATCAGCGCCAGGTACTCCCAAATTTTTACTGGAGGGAATGCTCTGGAAGTGAAAGATTACAGGGTGACCGTGGAAACAAGCGCGTCATGCGACACGGCAGGCCAGTGCACTGTCTGCGTGGGAGAGCCCGACTGCTCCTGCCCGTAACACCGGGACAGAAACCTTTTAAAACCACACGCGCCTTTCTCTCTTCGGGTGATGCGTGATGAGGAAAGGACAGGCTTTCAGCACATTCCAGCTCATGATCGCGGCCGTGGTCGCGATAGCCATTCTCGGAATACTCCTCGCCATAATAGGAGGGATCTCCCCCCAGGTCTCCAGCCCCAAGCACGCGATAGAAAACGCGCTCAGGGAAGCGTACTCTTCCCCTAAGATAGTGAAGTCATCCCCTCAGAAGGTCAGGTTCACTGAGGGGGATAGGTATCCTGGGACCGCGTTCTCAGAAGTGGTGGGAGGGTCCACTGTACTGTTCAAGTGCGGGAGTATAACAGGTTGTAGTGTGGAAGACAATGGTGAGACCCTTGCAGTCACATCCACCTTCGACGCCAAGATCTTCGCCACGTGTGATGGTGGAGAGTGCTGTGTTGGGGTCGGAACAGCAATAACGAGCGTGAGCGACTGCTAGGTCAGCGAGGCCAGCTCGTGAGATGATCTCGGATGCGCAGGGGGCAGAACTGGACTCCGATTTACCTGGTGATAATAATAGCCATAGCAGTCATCCTGCTGTTCACTATAGTAAAGCCGATGTTCACGCAGGCGGGACAGTACGTGCAGTCCACCCTGCCCTCCGTCTTGTTCTGATCCTCTGAAAAACCCTTTTATACTCTCCCGGCTTTTTTCTTAGCATGAGCAGGAAGGGCCAGGAGGCCGCGCCAATAGAACTCATGATAGGCGTTACCGTGCTCGCGTTCGTGCTCGTGATCGCGTACTACGTTTACTCTAACGCCGCGGCCTCTCAGTGCGTGGAAAAAATAAGGGCAAGCTCTGCCCAGCTCGCGAGAACAATAGAGGAGGTGGCCCAACAGGGCCCGGGGACAACCAGGTACGTTACAGTCGGGTTCTCGTGCCAGAGTCAGAACGTTAAGGTTTCATACATAACGATAGCGGAAGGGCCTGACCAGACGTGCCAGAGAATGGCCGGCGCGAGCAGGTGCTACATGCTCTACGTTATAGGAGACGAGTCAGGCCAGCTTACCGTCATACACTCGGAGCTGTTGAGGAACGTTGGAGAAAGCGTGGGGATAAAGTACAAGGTAGGGGGCGAGGAGACAAAAATGAAGTGCGATTACAACAGCTTGGTCGCCTACCTGAAGGACGGTAGCGGGTGCGACGCCGGCGCCTTCATCAAGGCAGGAGAGTACTCGTTCAGGATAACCAAACAAAAGGGAGGACCGGGGGACGAGAAAGAATACTACGTGGTCATAGAAAACCTTCTCGCTCCTGAGGAGGGAACCTCATGAGCCGCGGGCTGGCAATGTGGACCATGTCAAAAATAGTCATGCTGATATTCCTGTTCACGGTCATGGGGTCAATGCTGTACTACCAGGAGTGGATGAGGCAGACGAGCAGGATAAACCAGGCGCAGTCCGTGGCCATGGAAATAAGAGAAGGGTTCAACAGGATACTGCTCCCGGAGTCACTGGAATCCAGGGCAGCGGTTCCCATACCGTACAGGATAGCGGGACAAGAGTACTACTTTATGATAAGCACGGCTACCACGAGCTCGGGCCAGAAGATATTGTATATTGTCCTGGCCTACGGGTCTCATGATAATGGTTTCTTCGGCCCCTGGGATGCTGCGGCATCGCTCATAGTATCCCCTGAGACAGAATTCTCTAACGGCGAGACAGGAAAGTCCTTGGAAGACTCTCCTGTGCAGGGCAGTTCTTTAACCTACAGGTTCATAATGATTGACAAGGTAATAGACCCTGCTGGGCACGCTGCTGTCACGGTGCAAGCGTGCGAGAGACTGGACGTTAACGGTGAATGCGCTTGATCGGGAAGGGGTTCATCGGTCCGGTGGGAGACGACATCCCAACGATCTTGATTATTGTAATGGCTATCACTCTTTTCTTCGCGGGATTTGGCTACGCTCTTCAACTGTACTCTGAAAAGAACGAGAGGCTCATGATGCTCAAGGCCTCGCTTGACATAAGCAGGGCTCTCCTGAGGTCTACGGTACTGCCAGAGAACCCCATGGATCCCAAGTACTCCGGGCACAAGCAGGCGAGCCTGCTGGCGCAGTCGTACGGGGTGAAGTTCAGCGCGGTTTACAAGGAGGAAAACTTTGACCCTGCTGCCGACTGCCACGTCCCGCCAGGCCGGGACGTGACCGTGATGTCCTTCCTGACCGCCAGGAAGGATGCTGACGGGAACATAGTACTGGACACTCTCAGGGTGTGCGTGTGGAAGTGATCACAGGATGAGGAAGGGCCAGTCCGGAGTGATGGACGCCATGATGTTCATGATAATCACTTCAGGAGCGGTCGGCATGCTCCTGTTCGTTTCAGGACTGTACGCTGAGAGCACTAACCAGCAGGTCCTCTCCTCGTACTCCTACGAGTACGCTGGCAATGCGCTCGTGGCCCTGCACTACGCGCGGGATGATAAGGGAGACTGGTTCTGGAGAAAGCTTGCGGAGAAATACGACTCAGAGCATCCTGACGAGCTTGAAGAGTATCTTGAGGGAGACGCTGGGAATGTTGTGGAAAAAGTCAGGCTGTCTTCCCCTTCTCCGCAGACGTACCTGTGCGTGCTTGACAGTTCTGTCAATCCCCTGAAGGCAATGTGCTACAGCATGACCCCTGATGATGTCGGAGTGCTTCAGACAGACTACGATAACCCTAACCCCTGCGGTCCCGGCATGCAGTCCTATTCTTACGCTGTTCCCCTGGACGGGGTCAAGTCAGTCTCAGTAATACTATGCTACTAGTCCTCTCTTCTTCTCGCGTACTCCCTGGCCATGGCAAGAGAGACTACTATCAGTGCCACGAACACGAGTCCAGCCGTTCCAGGCGGGATGCTCGGCAGGGCTAGGAACGGCTGCTCTTGCCTGGTCCCCCTCTTCTCAGGAGGCTTGGCGCTTGGCGCTCCCCACGGCGGCTTGCCCGGCTTCATGAACGCGGCCCCGTTGGCTCCCTGGCTCACGAACTGCGGGTTGAGCGGGAAGTAAAAGTCGTTCGTCAGACTCACTTTCCCGTCCTGGAAAGAGTAGCCTCCGTTAGGCCCGTTCAAGAGCATGAGCGGCAGCTTGTTTATTGGGTTGCCGTTAGCGTCGGTGATCACCAGCTGCGGGTTGCCCTGCGGGTCAGTGGTCATGACCGCATAGCCCTGGTTCCCGTTAGGCAGGACTATCTGGTATCCTGGCATGTCATTGTACGGGGTCTGGTTAACCCATCCCTGGACAGGATACTGGTCCGTGACAAGGTTCCCCTGGTCATCGTAGTACGAGTACGTGATGTTGGACTGTCCAGTATTAGGATCTGTCACGATCCCGAACATGTTGTTGTCGTCCCCGATGCCGTCCGTGATGCACATCGTCTCGGCCTTGTCTTTCCACTGCCGTGCTTCTGGACTGTCCGGGCTCTTGAACTCCCACACGAACTTGAACCCTGGAGTGCCGTCAGGGAGCGTGCAGTTCTCTATCCTGGGAGCTCCTGCGAACGGCCCGTATTCACTGTCAAGACTGTGCTGCATTCCAGCCAGGTATCCTGTCAGGAACATGTGGTAGACTCCCGTGAAGTCGTATGCCTCGTCTCCCATTTCCTGTTTTACTCCCGGTCTTATGAATCCTCTGGTGTACACTATCGCTCCGTCGGATCCTAAGGCGAACCTGCAGAACTCGTCGCCCTTGCTGTCCTTTAGTATTATCGTTCCCTGCTTGTCGTTCTTGAACTCCAGGACGCCGTCCGGAACCGTTGCCACTCCTAAGAACCTTGCCTTGCACTCTTTCGGAGGAGCTCCCTTGATGAACCTGAACTTGATCTCGTTCTCGGCAGTGGGCCAGATTATCGCGCGCTCGGTCTGCACGTAGTCCATGGCCCCCATGGCGTCCCGCAGTTGTTCCTTTACATAACCGTCGTCCTTCACGTTCTTGAGGGCGAGCATGTCGTCAGACATGAGCTTTTCTTTCAGGCAGTTCCCGTCCGGCGTGTCAGTCGTCTCTATTCCGTCAGGATACAGTTTGAGGATGGTGTCCGCCTGGTCCGCCTTCTTTATTTCTATTACTTTTGAGGCCATGTAAGCGTACCCGTTGTCCATGTCTATACCAAGGGACAGGAACAGCGGGTTCGGCTCTTCTAGTATTGGGTTGCCTTTCTCGTCAAGCAGGAAGTAGCCTCCTGCCATCATGCACTTGTACGCTCCGGTCCGCGGGTCCTGGTGGCAGAAGGATATCGGGCAGTCTGGGTCTAAAAGCCACCTGACGTTGGCCCTCTGGAAGTACGCGTCGTACACCCTGTCCGCGATCAGGTGCATTTCTCCTGGCGCTGTCACCACGTAATCGTGGAGCACCTGGGTCTGGACCTGGTTCGGGTCGGCCCAGCTCCTGATAATCTGGCCTGCTTCAGGGGACACTCCCTCCAGCCAGTTCACTACCGTGGAAATGGTCTGGCCCGCTTCTTTGGGCAGGTCCTTGAAGTCCTCTGCTATATCCTCTCCTTCCAGGACCCGCGCCAGGCTCGCTATCTCCACGTCTGTTTCCAGGCAGGTGCTCATGTCCTTTAACGCCTTCTCCTGGGCTTCTATGGCCTTCATTTCAATGTACGCGTTGGTAAGGTCCGCGACGAGGTCTATCCCCACTCCTACAGCAAAGCCAGCTGGTCCTGCCGCCGCGAACAGTTCTGGGAGGATGTTGGTGAACGTGGCAACACCCAAGGAGGCTGCCGCCGCCCACTTCCAGTACGTGATGTCCCCTTTCCTGTCGCCGAGCACCTTGGAGCACATCTGGTTCTCGTGCGAGAACGCGTACTTGACGTTCACCAGCGTTCCCTGCCTCATGTCCTGGCCTGTGAGCGTGGCGACCTGCATGAGCCTTCTTGCGGTGAAAGAGTATACTAACAGTTTTATGAAAAGCTCTCTCTGCGTGAAGCTGGGCACAGGGATGATGGCCGCGGGTATTGCCGCGTAGAATCCTCCTTCCAGCACCGCTTTTGAGAAAAGGTAAGTTGTTCCCGCGAAGGTCCCGAACGCGCTTTGGACCAGGTCAGGGGCTAAGGGCTTGTCCACCGCGCTCGCTATGTCCGCGTTCTTGGTGTACCAGTATATTCCCGTGTACATCCCGTCTTTCAGGTTGGTCCAGCCTGCCGGGTCCTCGTATATCGTGTAACCTGTCACGTCATTATAGTCTGAGAAGAAGTAGAACTTTCCTGCCAGGGAAAGGATCATGTTCTTGTTGTTCACTTCAAGCTTCTGGTGGGGGTTGACCTGGTCAACTATGTAAACGTGCTTCCCAAGACTCTTTCCCTTGGCAAGGGCCTGTGACGGGAAGTTAGGAGCGTCCGGAGTGTACTTCGTGCTCAGCATTCCCACAAGGCCTCCGACCAAGGAGAACCCTGCTTGTCTTGCCACGTTCTGGTTGATCCAGGTGGTGTGTATCTCTGTTTCCGCGTATACTGGAGCGCTGATGTTCTCCCTCAACTCCCTGCTCAGACTGATCTTTGTCACCTGTGATGGGAAGTACGGCTGTTGGAAGTACTCGTTGTACCTGCTCACGGCAATGTAAGAGAGGGTCATCCCAACATGGCTTAATCTTGTGAAAACTGTGAGGAATGAGATCACGCGCCCCCCGACCGCTGCGAAGATTACTTTTGCGGCGTCCCATTTCGGAACTCCCTTCAGGCTCCTGTACACGAGAAGGGGTCCTGCGGTCCCCGCAAGGTATCCTTCTGCGTTCTCAAGTCTTCTCATCTCGTCTTTGGCGTCCTGCAGGTTCTCTAGTTTTGACCCGTACTTGGCGTTGAAGGATTCCAGAGCGCTCTTGAATCCCTTTTTGGCCTTGCTGAGCTCGTTCATGTTCTCAGAATACGTTTTCAGCAGGGCCCTAACATCGCTCGGAGCATCTATCTCGTCCAGGTTCTTGACTATGACGTCCACTCCTGTGATTTTTCCTGAATCGTCCGTTATTATCCTGATAATCTTTCTGTTCTCTAGTTCTTTAAGTTCGTCCAGGTGGCCTTCCAGGCTTTCCAGAGTCTTCTTAACGGCTCCTTCTTTTTTGGTAACCTCCTTTCCCGCGTCAAGCACTTTCTCCAGGGCCTCTTTTTTCTTTGAAACGTATCCTCCGATGGGGAAGGACCCTCTTCTGATCCCTCCGAGCACTGCTGATGTTATCCTGTCCCTGAGCGTGAGCGTGCCTAGATCATCTATGTTTATTGCTATCTTCTGCCCTTCAACTTCTTTTACTATCTGAAGCACACCGTTGTCTCCCTGGAGTATCTTGTACCCGTCCCCGAGGTCAGTGTCCGCGGCGGCCTCAAACACTTTCCCTGTGCCCCTGTCGAGCACGTACGTTTTTCCCCCCTTGCTTACGCGCACGAACCTTTCTTCAGCAGGCAGTCTCCGCGCGCCTTCCTGGAGGCTGTCCGCGATGTCTATCTGTGCCTCCAGCACTGCCTTGATGTTCTTGTTCCTGCCTGAAACCTCCCGGTACCAGTCTTTAAGATCATACCACCATCCGAGGGCCTTGCCTTTTATTCCCTTGCGCGCGGTTTTTTCACTGAGTTCTAGAGCCTCCTCGGCAGCATCGTCTCCTATTCCGGACGAGGGGTTGGCGAGCATTTCTGTTACCGCCGCAATAGAGTACACGGTGTCAAACTCGTTCCAGGCTGTGGCAAGCCAGCCTATGAACTGCATCAGGTGAACCGGCACGAGTATGTCCAGCTTGTCAGGCCCGAGAAGGTTTATTTCAATGTTGTTGCTCCTGATCCTGTTCGGGGGCTTGGACGCGTCCTCAAGGTCCCTTCCAACTACAGATGACACCTTGTTGGTCAGTTCCCTCACCACGAGCCTTTTCTCGTCCTCGCTTAGCACGGTCACGTCCTTTTCCACATCATCAAGATCATACTCTTTTGAGACCTTGAGTATTGCGGACCTGACCCATGACCTCACCTTCTCGTCAGAATTGACAGCATCCCGGAACGCTTGCGTGTTATTGTTGTAAAGCGCGTTAACAAGGGACGTTATGATCGGCGCTCTCTCGGCAGTGTCAATAGTCCCGCTGAAGTCAATCCCTTTCCCGCAGTCCTCGTCCACGGTACAGTATATTGTTTCGTCTGTCCTGAGCGCGTACGAGACAAGCCCGTCAACTATAACGTTCTTCAGCTGGCACGCTTCCGCAGGGCTTTCCACCTGTTTTTTCTGCACGTTGTACAGCAGGAGCTTGCCTCTCTCGGTCATGATGAACTTGTCCTTCACTCTCTCTGCCCCGGGAACGTCAGAGAGGCCCTGTTCCTCCATTCTCTCCTGCTGCATTCCCAGGACAGGGTTCCCGAAAGCGTCCAGTTGGGGGAAGCTCGTGCGTATCTTTGTTTTCAGCCGCTGGTACTCTGAATAGTTTAGCTTGTCAATCCATACGTTTTCGCAGCCTCCCAGCCGGGCTCCTTCCTTAACGTCATTGTTCCTCCAGTCCCACACGGTGGCCATTTCAGAATCCTGGCAGCACTGGGTCAGAGGATAGAACGAGGGCATTATGAGCGTTACCGCGAGTAAAAACGTCAGGAGACCGCGTTTGTTCATTTTCTCCTCCTCCTTGATCTTGCTACAGCAAGGCCTATTATCACGGCCGCCGCGATTCCCACCACCACCGCGGCGGTGGTCTCAGGGTTTTCTGCCACGGCCGTTTCTACGGGGCCCTTCTCCTCTTTTTCCAGTTTGTAGAAGGACGCTGCTATCGCGAGCCCCTTCTTGTCCATTTCTCCGTCAAAGTAAATCTTCTCGCCTATTAGATCGTAGTAAACCGCGTACCCTTCTTCAGGACTGCCTTCAACCTGGAACCCTGAAAAATTGCCGAACTCTTTCGGGTCTATGAGAAGGAATACTGGGGTGCCCTTCTTTAGGGTGACGGGGACCTTTTCCAGGCTAACGTTCTTAGGATAGGCTACCACGAACCTTCTCACGCTGATGTTCGTGTCCTCGTCAAGGACTCCTGTGGCCATGCACACGTCAACAGCGTCCCCGCACGCCGTGCACTCCGCCTCGCACTTGGACAGCTTCTCGTAGTCGTCAAGGTAGTCCAGGCACCGGTAGACTGTTCTCGCGCACCCCGGGTCGCAGGTCGTGTTGGAGTAGCACACGATCCCGTTCGTTATGACCACTGGAACTTCTGTTACAGTGGCCGAGAGCCAGCAGACCTTCCTCCCGAGCTCGTCGGTGTCACAGTCCTTCGTGGCCTCCTCGAAGGCCGCGGGGTTGGTCCACCTCCCGTACTGGTCCACGGTCCAGTTTTCTCCTATCATAGACTCGGGAATACAGATCTTGCCGGCACTGCTTTCCCTGCACACCTGTGAGAGACCCTGTGCTAGCAGGATCAGGACAAGCACCAGCCAAAGCTTCCTTGACATTCTCATACCCCCAGGTGCACTGCCAGCCAGAGCGCGCATGCTCCTGCCAGTAGTACTATAGTGTTGAACGTGATTAATATTACGAACAGTTCCAGTTCCTCGGGCACTTTCATTATTCTCCGCATCCTCTCTCTAAAACTTTCAGCAGGCTTTTTCAGCACGAGCCCCAGCAGGAATCCTGCGAGGACCGTCTGCCCAAGCTTGTCCGCGGCAACCCATCCTCCCTGGGCCGCTGGCACGAGGGCCAGGAATCCTGCGATCATAGCGCACGCTATGCCCAGGCTAGCAATGTAAGCAGACAGGCCCTCAGAGTTTTTCAGAAGGCTCCTCCTCGCTCTTACTGCCACGACAGAGAATGGCCATGCGACCAGCGTGATGATCAGTGAGAGCAGCAGCAGGTCCAGAACATCCCATGCGAAGAAGGCGTTGAGGAGAGCGTAGGAGATCGCGAAAAAAGGGTTCACAGTGAACGTCTGCCAGAAGAAACTGTCCATACGAGAACCAAAAGGTTTTTAGTGTTTAAAAAAGTATCGTGTTACCGGATGGCAGAAGACGAGATAGACGAGGAAGTGATGGAGCTCATACGAAAGGCCAGGCAGAGGAGAAAAGGGATACTGCCAGAGCCAGAACCAGAGCAGCCTGAGCCTGAAAAGAAGGAAGAACAGGAAGAGCCTGCCCGCACGGCAGGCTACCGCAGGAGATACCTTGAGAGACTGAAGCGCAGGCAAAAAAGAGAAGGGGCTAGGGAAACGGCTCCCGAGTACTCTCCTCCCTCGGTTCCTGAAACCGGCCAGACAGAAGAAAAGACTTCCGTTCCTTCAGAGGAGCTGGTATACTCTCCTCCTGTCCTGCCCGCAGAGATAGAGGAAGAGCTGAAGCTCCCGGAAAAAGAAGAAACGCTTGACTTGATGAAACAATTAGAGGAACTGGAGGTTCCTGAAAAGAAGGCGTGCGCCACGTGCGGGGCTATCAACAGCAAGAAGTACTACTGCCCGTACTGCGGGAAACAGTTCTGCACGTCATGCGGAAAGGTTCTCGAAAAAACGGAGGGCAGGACCGTTTACGAGTGTCCTAACTGCCACAAGAGGGTCGTGATAGAGGAAGAGCGGGAAAATCAGGAGTGACTGCTCACAGCTCTTTTGTCACGTAGGGGAACGCGAACAGGTTCTCGCTCACGTGCAAGGGGGGTCTTACGATGTCCGCTCTCAGTCTCCCCTCCTCGTCCACTGCTTCTGGCTTGTAATGGAGCCTGACCACCCTCCCGATTATTAGCACGTGGTCTCCCTCTTTCTTTGCGCTCTCCAGGTAGCATTCCATGCTCGCCGCGCATTCCGCGAGAAGGGGTGGGGCTACTTTCTCGGCGGGCGCGGTCTGGAGCCCTGCCTTCTCTATCTTGGACACGTCAGGATCATGCTTTCCGCCCGCTATCCACACCTTTTCAAGCATCTTTTCTGTTGGGATGTTGACCACGAACTCCTTTTTCCGGGTGATGTTCCAGTAGGAGTGCTTGTTAGGGCCTACCGCGAGCATGAGCAGGGGAGGGTCAAAAGAAACAGGGGCCACGAAAGAGAACGCTGCCACGTCAGCCCTTCCCTTCTCGTCCACGGTGGTCACGAGGACCACTGGCCTGGGCGCCAGCAGCTTGTAATAGTTCTTAGGGTCGGTCAAGACAGGATCACCCCAGGATGGCGTGTTCTTTTATCTCAACCTCCATTCCCTTGCCAAGGCCCTTGTCCCTGACGCTCTGGACCTGCACCTCGTCAAGATACCTCACCTGGATCCTGGCGGTCAAGAGCTCTTTCTCGTCAAATTCCCTTGGAACCGTTCTCCAGTAACCTGTTTTCACTGACAGGACCTGGGCCAGTACTCCTCTTGTGCCTTTTACCACGTCCTGCTTGCTGAGGTTGGTTATGAACAGCATTTCTCCCTTCTTTATCCTGGTGGCTGTCGTGATGTGGTCAGCGCACACTAGCTCAAACGTTTTTATCCCGTGCCTCATGAGATCCTCTATCTCACTCCAGTCTATGGCAGTTATCGCGTAGACCATCACGCATCACCCGTACATGCTCGGATACACCTGTTTCTCGGCGTTAGTGTACCCTTTCCTCCCCTTTTCTATTTGCGCGAGCATTGTCTTGACCTTCTCCTTTATTTTTTCAGCCTCTTTCCTCAGGTCCTTCACGTCAACCTGGACGCCGGTTATCCTGGAGAACACTTCAAGCAGGTCAGCGGCAGCCCCGGGGTCAGGGATGTTCTGCATGGTGGGCACCAGGAGCCCCATCCCCTCTACGCCCTCGTTGGCGCACATCGCGAGCAGGATCCCGGAGACTCCTGCTGTTACCCCTTCTTCCACGGGCGCTATTCCCAGGTTCTGGAACGTTTTCAGTATCTTAGGGTTGGACGCTATCCCGTAGGCCTTCTTCGGCTGTGGCACGAGAGAGGTTATCCCCGCGAAGGAGATGATCCTCTTCACCCCCTGTTTTTTCGCCAGGTCTATGACCTCCCGGGCTAGAGGGTATACTGACTTGCTTGGTATGACGAACTCGGAGAGTATGACGCACAGTTTGGTTTTCTTGTCAGCGTAAACCCTCACGGGAAAAGACGGCCGTCCCTTTATTATGACCGAAACCGGAGCGAACTCATCGCTCTCCACGTACCCTACTTCTTCCATCCCGAGCTTGTCCACCAGGTGGCCTGCGGCTATTGTGGCCACCCATCCTATTCCAGGAAACCCTTCTATCAGGGTGTACCCCTTGAGGCTTGTTCTCTTGTTAAACTTTATCCTTAGCATCAGGGAATAACAAGAGGGTACTGGTTTAAAATAGTTGTCTTCCGCCGCCCAGAGAAAGTTATTTAAGTGACGGGAAGGTTAAACCCCACAGTACTCTGAAAAGGTGAAAGTGATGGAGAAAAAGGTTTTTCTTGCCGTAGGAGTTCTCGTGGCAAGCGTTCTCCTCGCGGGATGCGTGGGAGAACAGGCCAGCGGGGGCCAGTCATACTCGGGCATGACCCCGGAGCAGGTGATAAGCCACCTGGACTCTAAGATAGCTGAACTGAACAAAACAGGCCAATTCTATTTCAAGGGAAGCATGGGCTTCAAGGGCACCAAAGGATACTATGAAGTGTGGGCGGACACCAAGGCAGAGAAGCTGAAGATGAAGGTGTCTGTTCCAGGGGAAGGGAGCATGACCATGCTGTACTCGGACAAGACCCTTTACATGTACGACGTGACGGGCACCGCGAAAGCGTCTGTGATGGGCGACGTGGACTGCTTGTACTACTCAGTTCCAGAGGAAGATTCCGGAATGGAGAACGTGTCCAAGTACGCCACGACCACCTTAAAGTCAAAGGGGGCGGAGTTCAAGGGATTCAAGGACTGCACGATCAACGGCCAGCCGCGCACGTGCGCTGAGGTACACTACATTGACGATAATGGGGATGACGTTACCGCCTGGTACACCATGGAAGAAGGGTATCCTGTGAAAGTGATTACGAGGAGAGGCTCTGAAACGACCGTTAACATGATCAACGAGTTCAAGACATCAGTCCCGTCAGGAGTTTTTGAGGCTCCTAAGAACTGTGTCTCCATGCAGGAGCTGCTGGTCAAGGCGATGAACAAGTCAGCCCAGGAGCCTACGACCGCGGTCACTCCCTCGGCATAAACCCCTCTTTCCTTCTTCTCATGCTATGCTGGACCCGAGCGAGAGCGCGTACACCGCGCTCGCGGCGGGAACAATCACGGAAGCGTAAAATACTATCCTGTCCCTCTTGTTCTCCGCGAGGGCAAGGAAAACAGACACTATAAGGCCCATGAGGGGCACGTAGTACTGGTTGGCGGTCAGGACAGCATCCTGCAGCCCACTGTCGTCAGGCCCGGTTCCCAGCACGCCGGTCCCGGGAAGGTCAAGGGACCTGACCACAGAGAAAGAGGTTCCCAAGAGCCACGGGATCAACAGCCCTGCCGAGATAACCAGGGTATACTTTTCCACGAGCAGTGACGCGTTCCCCTCTTTTTCAAGCGCTCTCTTGTTCATTCCCTCTTCGGCCAGTGTCCTCATGGCCCTCGCGACCCCCTCTCCCTTCCGGTAGCACGCGAGCAGCAGCCACACTTCCTCCCGGAGCAGGGGGTTCTCCTCAGCCATTTCCTCAAGCGCCTTTTCCACAGGAGCTCCCCTGCTTATCTCCCTGCACGCTCTCATAAGGCGGGCGTGGAACGGAGAGTCCCCTCTGGCCGCTTCCCTTAACGCTTTCTCAAAGGGAAGAAATCCCACCAGGACCGAAAAGTGGTACATCACTTCAGGCGCGCTCTCCTTCTCCCTGCGCTTCCTCTTTTCCCTGCTGTACTCGGGGAACATCACCGCCTCTGCCACGGGGATAGTGATCATAGGAGCGTAAACAGGCCCTGCCAGGACAGTTCCTGCGATCCACGCGCACGCGACCAGCACGACTCCGGAGATCATGCCGCAGGCCTCCTTGACAGCAAAAGCAGCATAACCGTGGCGCTCGCGGCAGGAAACCCTGCCAGGATGACTCCAACAGCCTGGACCGGGCCCAGTCCCACGTTCATGAAAGAGGAGCCTATGGTGACAAATGACTCGAACATGCACGGCAGAACCGCGGAGCACATTATAAAGAAAAGAGAGTACATGACCGCTTTGCTGTTATACTCCCTGATCCTGTTCCTCTGCTCCACGAGAACGCTCCTCGCGAAAGAGGAAAGGTTCTCTGTTGACCCCGTGTAGTAGGTTCTCTCAAGCTCTGAGCACGCTCTAGAGAACGTTGGGCAGGGAGAAAGTATCCTCTCCTTCTCCAGTGCAGAGTGCGCGCTTTCCCCTGCCTCCATCCTGTCAGCTGCCCTGGCAAGCCTTTCCCCAGCAGGGCCTCCTGCGCCCTTGAGTGCCTTCTCAAACCCTTCTCCCGCCTCCAGGAGCGCGTACACGAGCAGGAGCGCCCACGGTACCGAGGAGTAAACCTTTCTGGCGATAAAACGCCTTTTGCAGAAAGGCCATAATCCCAGCACCATGATCCCCGCCCCGGCAAGACCCCAGACGCCGAAGAACAGGCAGGAAGAAAAGGAGGTCCACGCGGACAAGAACACCAGGCCCGCGAGCAGTCCAGAATACTCTTCAACGGTCCACCCTGCCTGGACGAGGGGCAGGCGCGCTCTGTCCAGCACGCCGAGTAAAGGCCGTCCTGCGGGCTCAAACCCTCTTGCCAAGCACAAGAGCAGTCGCTCTAGAAGCATACTCCCTGAAACCCTCCTCGCATGACTCAAGAAACCTTTTCTTGTCAGGGCATACCCTGCCCCCGGACACCTTCTCCAGGCCCCCTTTCTTCCAGAGGAACACTGGCTCGAGTCCATCTTGCCCCATGACACTCGCGTGGGTTACCCTTCTAACCTCGCGCCCAGAGGAGTAGTCTGTCCACCTGTTCTGGCACACTATGACGTCAAATCCGGTCAGGAACGCCTTCCCGACCCCGAGGCTTTCAAGCCTTTGTACCGTCTGTTCTGGGCTTCTCGCGTGGAACGTGGCGAAGCAGCTTTTGCCCTGGCCAGCCAGCATCGTGTCAACCAGCGCGCTGACCTCCTCCCTTTTCCTGACCTCTCCCACGACCACCCTGTCCGGCCGCATTCTCATGGTGTCAGCCACGAGACTGCTCATGCTGGTCCCCTGGTCTTCTGAGCACACCATCCTCACCACGTGCTCGTGAGGCGCGACTATCTCAGGAGTCTCCTCCACGATCACTATCCTCTCGTTCAGCGGGACGAGGCACAGGAGAGCGTTCAGGGTAGTTGTTTTCCCTGACCCTGTGCTGCCGCACACCAGGACATTCCGTCCTTCTAAGATCTTTTCCCAAAGCCAGGCTAGCAGTTCAGGAGTGCACGTTCCGTTCCGGATAAGGGAGCCTGGAGTGAGAGGCTCTTTCCGGAACTTCCGTATAGTGAGCACTGTTCCTCCAGCGCTCACGGGCGGTTGCACGGCGTGAATCCTGCCCAGGGGGATGTCCGCGTTTATCCTCGGCGTCTTAGCGGATAACCTCCTGCCGAGGCCCCTCGCCATCTTGTTGGCTATCTGAACGATCTTCTGGTCGGACGTGAAGCGCACGTTCGTGTCAGGCCACCCGTGTTCTGAGTGGTACACCCTTACGGGGCTTCCGGGGCCTGTCACTGTCACTTCCTCCACAAGAGGGTCCTGCAGGAACTCTGACAGGACAGAATACCCTCTGAGCTCTTTCTCCATCTCCTGGACCAGGAACTCTCTTGTGCCTGGAGAGAGGATAACTCTCTGCCTTTCACAGTATTCTTCAAGCTCTTCCTCTGGCTCGAACCTGGGCTTTCCAAGAGAATGTTTCAGCAGACCGTGAAGAACCTTTGCCTCTTCTATCCACGGTGGCCTTCTTTTGGTCACGTACCACTTTTTTCCTTCCTCGTCCTCGCATATCATGGCGCGGTCGTTTTCCCATTCCACCCTCGCGGGCAGGATCTTTCTTTTCTCGTACCCGAGAAGAGAGTCCACTATCTTCTTCTCCGAATCGTTCAGCACCATCTCAATCGCGGAATAAGGGCATGAAGAAACGCACGCCGGAAACCCTCTTGAGTAGCACAGGTCGCACTTGACTGCCTTTCTTCCCTTTATTAGCACGGCCTGGAACGGGCAGGCGCGGGCGCAAGCTCCGCACCCGTCGCACTCTTCAGCAAGTATCACAGGAAAACCGTTTGACAGGACGACAGCGTTTTTCGGGCAGGCGGTCACGCACTCCAGGCTGCAGTGGTCTGGATCGCACCTTAGCAGTGCCTTCATTTCCTCTGCTCCATCCGCTTTCTCGCAGGCGCACGCCCCGCACCCGACGCACGCGCTCTTCATGATATGCAGGCGCATCGCATGATACTATAAAACGAGTGGGAAAAGTATGTTGTCACACGGGCTCGGGTTTCAACCGGATTTTTTCCCCTGGCTTCAGGCCTTCGGCTTTCCCCACGGGCATTTCCACCAGGAACTTGGCCTGCTTTTTTGGGATCACGAGGGGTCTGAATGGTTTCACTCTGTCCACCTGGATGACCCTGTACTCCTCGTCAAGCCACACCGCGTCAAAAGGAAAGAAGACGAAAAAAGAGTGGATGCTGTTCCGGAGTTTTCCCTTCTTGTCGAACACGAACAGAAGGGGTCTTTCGTGTTTTTTCCTGAACATGAGTCCTCTGAACTTCTTCCAGGGCGTGTCACACAACTCGTAGTCGCGCAGGATCATCTTCTCATCACTTCCAGCACACGCTCACGTTCCTGGAAAGTCTCTTGAAATCGTTCTCCAGGATAATGCTCACGGTGGTGGTGTTAGTGCAGTCTGTGGTGCAGTTGTAGAACGCGTCACAGTAGGCCGCCAGGGGCCCGGAAGAATATGAGATGTTAATGTCAAGCGCTTTTGAGGACGCGTACCACTCTGCGTACTTGCTGAAGTCTGAGATCCTGGCTGTGTTCGCTGGGTCCATTCTGACAACGTACGCCATTTCCCTGCTGATCTCCTGGAACACTGATTCTGCGGTCCCGGTTTCCTCCACGTTCTGCTCTGCTCTGTGGAAGTAGCTCACGTACGCTGCAGCAACCCCCGCGACCACGATTATCATCAGGTACGCTGCGATTATGTAGAACTGGCC
>JAJSAI010000015.1 GCA_024274695.1 archaeon
CACTTTTTCAGCATCAGAAGCTATCTGGCCCGCGGCCCTGTGCGCCACGACATCCTCCTTGCCCTCGTCCGTTTTCTCGGCAGCCGTGAAAACCACGAGACACTCTTCTACCCTCTGCTCTTTTCCCTTGATTTCCTCGGCCGCTTTCAGGGCTTTTTCCTTGGCCTTGAAGTTTATGTAGTCCGCGTGCACCAGCAGCAGCCTCATGCTTCATGCACCCTTCCCAAGGTCTAGCGTGAAGGAAAAGAGGGATCATTCGAAGGAGTACTCCTTCAGCTGAACGTCTTCTGGGGTGACTCCTTCCACGAGCGCTCCGACCTCCATCCCAGGAGTACCCTCTGGAACATCCTGCCTGTTCACCTGCAGTGACTTCACAGTGGCCTTTTTACCGTCAAAGTCTATGACGCTCCCTGGCTTGAGCGTGCCTTCTTTTATTCTTGCCGCGATCACGAGACCTACCTTGAGGTTGAACTTTTGGAAGACTTCCAGAACGCCCATCCACTATCACCTGCAGGATTTTACTCTGCATGAGCATATAAAGGTTTTGCGCTGCCTGCAAACGCATAAAAAGGTATTCTGATAAAGACTTTTTGTATGAGCATCCTCAGACCAAAGAAGGAGAAAAAACACCCCTTTTTCGTGAAAAGGCTTTCTGAAAAGATTCCTGGAAAGAGGGAATGGTCTAAGGAGTACTCTCTCTTGCTCGAAAAGGCGCGGGCAGAGGGGCTCAGGCACAGGGTCCCGAAGAAACTGGTTGAAGAGTTTCTTGAAAGCGTCCGGCTCATTGACCAGGGGGAAAGCCTGGAGAAGGTCATAAACCGGCTCAAGCAGAAGGGGATAAACGACCCGAGGATGTTCAGGGTCCTCGCAGAGAGGGCTGAGAAAAGAGGAGAATAAAAGGGGTCTGAGCCCTCATTTCTGGTGTTCTCTGCACCACTTGCACAGCTTCAGGTGCTCTTCCATGTTAATGTTTCTCTTGTACTTCTCGTCCTCCAGCTTGTGGCCGACCCTTTTCTCGTACTCTTCTGCTGGGATTGAGTACTGTTCCTGGACCTTGTCCCTGTACTCGTGCGGCAGGACGTTGAACGCGCAGAATGGCACGATCCTGCCGTCAGGCTGGATGTAGTGTATGGTGCACCTTTCCACCCTGTGCACGTCGTAGTTGTACGGGTCCTGGAAGTGCATCATGCCCACGAACAGCGTCTTGTAGTGGAATTCTCCCAGGGCTTTGTAGTCGTGCTTCACGAGCGCGTTGAACAACAGCCTGCCCAGGCTGAGGCCCTTAGGCGCTTTCTCTTTGTCTATGAAAGAGTTTATCTTGAGCAGGAGCTTTGCTCCCGTGAGGTACTTGTTGGACCCTGACCTCATTTCTTCCGCTCTTTCGTTCAGGTACTCTAGGAAGCCGTCAACGTCAAAGAACTCGGGCATCGCGACTATCCTGCCGTTGTCATTGAACAAATATGTGGCCATCCCGCACGCGAAGTGGTTGGTGAGCTTGTACTGCTGTTTTTTGGTGAACGCTTCCACGAAGTTGGTGACTGCGTACGTGCTCGGGATCGGGAAGAAGTCGTCTTCCGTGAGCTCCCAGTCCTCGGGCACCTGCTCTACTATCTTGTGTATAACATCAGGGATCGTGATCCTCTGTTTCTCTCTTTCTGTTCTGGGCATCTGGCCGACGAGGGACACTGGCTGGTAGTCAACTCCCCTTACTATGTCCATGTTCTCAACAGCGAACTGGAGGATGTCCCCTATCTCGTGATCGTTCACTCCCCGGATGACGGTGGGCACGAGCACGACCCCCAGCCCTGCCTTCCTGAGGTTGTTCAGGGCCAGGGGGACCTCGTAGTGGTTCTTGGGGTTCGTCTGGGGACTGACCCCGTCAAAGGACATGTACACAGTGTTAACCCCTGCTTCCCTCACCTGCTTGGCTAGGTCCGGCTTGAACGCCAGGTTTATTCCGTTCGTGTTAAGCTGCACGTGAGTGAACCCCTCTTCTCTTGCTATGCGGATTATGTCAATAAGGTCTTCCCTGAGGGTGGGTTCTCCTCCTGTCAGTTGTATTGCGGTCGGGGGCACGGGCTTTTCCGCCCTGAGTATCCTGAACATCTCCCTTATTTTCTCAAGCGAAGGCTCGTAAACGGGATTCCCTTTTTTAGCGTAGAAGAAGCAGTACCAGCATGAGAGGTCGCACCTGTTGGTCACGGCGATGTTCGCAAGGTTCGTGTGGGTCTTGTGCCTCTTGCACAAGCCGCAGTCGTGAGGGCAGTTTTCTCCAGTGTTCCTCACGTTAGGGTTCATCACGCCCTGCCAGCCGTCAACCTTGTACTGTTCTGCCTTGTGGTACATGTTAGCGTCGGACCAGTACACTTCCTCGAACTTCCCGTGTTCAGGGCACTCTTTTCTTATGAATATTTTTCCGTCCCGCTCGAAAACCTCTGCGGGCAGGGTCTTGTAACACTCTGGGCAAATAGAATGTGTTTTCTCGAGCACTACTTCCATCTCACACTACCTCCGAACAAAGCCAAGGAAAAGAGTGGAAAAGAGTTTTTTAAAGGGTTTTGTTGCTCCTGCCGCAACAGACCGCGAACAGGGCGAGGGCGAACAGGAACGCGGTCAGGAGCGCGTCGTACCCTGGAGCGCTGACGACGGTCGTTGCCCCGGTGGTGCCCGTTGTTATGGAGCTTCCTCCCAGGAGTATTGGAGACAGGCTTGAAACGTTAGCCTGTATGCTGTTAGCGTTGGTGTCCAGGCTTCCTGCGACGGTCACCTCCTCCCAGGTCGCTCCGTTCCAGTGGTACACCTTGAGGCTGTTCTCGCTAACTCCCGCCGCGCTGAGCTCCGCGTCAGTATAGTATATTGTTATCAGCGCCCCTCCACCGCCGTCGTTGATGACGTCAAAGTACTTTACGGCGGTGACAGGAGGCGTGACTCCTGTTGGGTTATAAGACCCGAGGACTGCTATGCTGGCATTACCCGCGGCGGTAAAGTTGGCTTCTATGACTCCCGTTATGTTCAGCGTGCCTCCTGCTGAAACCGTCGCGTTAACATACTGGCTGGCAGTGTAGAATGTGTCCGATGCTGAAGCGCACGAACCGCAGTCGTTGCACATCGTGACATTGTACGAGTACTGTGTTCCAGGGGACAGCCCAGAGCACGAGACAGTGGCAGTGCCCGCTGCAGGGGACGTGTCCTGAGTGCACAGGTTTCCGTTCACGTACACGGTGTAGTTTGCGGTTATACTGGACACTCCTATGTCAAGCCAGAGGGTGTCGTTCGAGACTGTGTTCACTGAAACAGCTGTTGAAACGCTTGGCGTTGGACAGAGCACGGTTATGCTCGTGTTTGTTGAGTTTGTGTTCCCTCCTGAGTCAGTACAGAGCGCCCAAGCGTAAGCGCTGTCAGGTGTTAACACTGTGTAGTTGTACTCCCATGTCCCGTTGGTACTGTTACCAGAGACCAGGGACATGTTGCCCACGGGCGTCCCGTTCCAGTAGAATTCACATGAGAGCACACCGTAGTCGTCGGTCACGTTAACCCGGAAGGCGGTTGTTGAACCGTACGTTGCTGTGGTCGGCAGAAGTCCTGGCACCTGCGGTGGGTTAACGTCGGACGGGGCGGTGAGAGAGTAGACTTCTTTCATGCCGTAGTCTCTTGAAACCTTTATGTTGGAGATATTGAATTTTGCCTCCAGCTGCACGTAGGCGTCTACAAGGGCGGACACGCCCACGGTTATGTTCACGTTCTTGCAGTAGAACGGGTAGTTGGAAGCTGACGTCCACCCGCCTTTTGACGTGTTCCAGCAGTATACCGCGGCCCCGTTGTGCAGGTCCATTCCTAGCAGCGCGTCAGGCACGTAGTCTCCGTCAAAGTCAAGGAACCTGACGTCCCCGTTGTTGCTGCCCGTCTCCGCAGATGTGGCGTTACCGTAGGCGATGACCATCTCGCCGGATCCTACCGACGGGGTCACAGCGTAGTCGTAGTAGTTGCTCCAGAAGTTGTTCGTGTCGTAGTCGTCTGAGGAGGAGTACTCTCCGGCTTGTATTCCTCCTCCGACCGTGACAGTTCTTGCTTCAAGGGTCTTGCCGGTCTCGTTCCTGGTCATGCTCGCCGAGATGTTGTACCCTATCCTCATGCTGGACATGTTTGAGATTACTATGTTCTCTACTGGGAACAGGAACTCTCTTCCTGACGCGCTCACCCACACGGGTTGCATGTTGTTTCCGTTGGCCAGCGAGTACCTGAGGCTGTACGGCTGCCAGTTGTTGTTAGAATCCCTGTAGAATGTTTCCAGCTGCGCGGTGGACACCCTGATCATGAAGTCAGGATAGTAGTCCCCGTTGAAGTCAAAGTACCTCTCCTGCTGGTCAGCAGAGTTTATGTAGAATATCAGCATGCCGTGGTTTGATTTCGCGTACTCTGTCGCTGTCCAGTACCCGTTAGTGTCGTAGTCGTCTGCAGACGTGTACTCAGAGTAGTTTCCGTCAAAGACATAGTCTGAGATTGTGAGTGACTCTGATGAGACGTTTGAGATCCAGGTAAAGTTCGCGAAAGACGAGCTAATCCCAGAGGTTGACCAGCCAGGGATAATGTTTCCTGTGATGTTGTATGTTCCTGAGTCAACCTCGTAGGTGCTCCCTGTAACGCTCGTGTCATCATAGGTGTAATTGAACCACGCGTTCTTTGTTATCACGTGCCCGCCGTAGTCAGTAAAGTACCCTTCAATGAAGTAGTCCTCAAACTGCGGGTAGCACGACGCGAACACAAAGTACGGGGCTATCCCTGTTTCCTGCGGGCATGATCCGTACTTTGTTGAGGTGCTTTCGTTCCACGTCTGGTACCACTGGAAGTCAAGGGTCTCCGCGCCGAAGTTGTACCCTGACGCGAGGGTGTTCCCAGCATCATCCACAACGTCTGAGATCATGGTCACCTGGAGTCCAGGCAGGGGCTTGTAACCGTCAGTTGTTTTGACAACGTGGTCAACAAGCCAACTCTGCTCGAACATGTGCGGCTGGGTTGACCCGTTCTGCAGGAAGAAGTCGTTGTTGTTGACGAGGTCAGTGTAGTTAGTGCCCCCTTCTGCGCCGAGCTCGTACCCTATGGCCTGCACCGCTGTAGAGTCGGTTATGAAAACGTTGCCGTCTACCACTACACCTGTTATGTTCCTGTGGTTCATTGCAGGATACCCGTTAACCTCCAGCACGAGGGCGTTGTCCCCTGTGGAGTTTATCTCGTTGTTGGAGATCAGGATGTTCCCTGAAGAGGCTCCCTGGGAGACAAGGAGCACGTGAACGGTGACTCCAGGGCTCCCGAGAGTGTTTGACTCAAGGTATACGTTGGACGAGTCGTATATGCTGAGAAGGTCTCCTGTGGCGGTTGATGTCGCCACAGCGCGTGTGTTGTTGAGCACGAAGTACTGGGAGCCTTTCACGTTAAGAGCATCAATGTTGAGTACTGAGTCCTTGATCTCCGCCAGACCGAAGACGGTCATTACCTTCGTGTACGTGGCTGAGGAGGATATAGTACTCCCATCATACATCTTCAGGCTCCCGCCGCTCCTGACCGTGAGGTACGCTCCTCCGAGCGAGATGTCAGTGTTTATCAGCGTGAGCGTGCCTGCTGAAACCACCATGTTCTGGGCAGGGTTTACAGCAGTGTTCTGGCATACGGTGTCCGCGTCTATAATCCAGTCTCCCACCCCGGAGTATGTTGATCCAGTACACCCGCTGGGTATTGTAAGGGTTTCAACAGCGGATATTGAGGAGTTGGGCCACATGTAAAACGGGGCTGGGGGGAGAAGGTCAACGGTTGTGTTGTACGCGGTGATGTTAGCTTTCCAGCTTCCGACAGCAAGCCCGGAAACGTCTATGGCCACTTCTGCACGCGCAGTCGTGTCAGCGGAGGTCACGGTCATGGCCCGCACTGGATAACCGTTGCAGGTCGTGGAAACCGATCCGAGAGAGTCCCCTGAGATTACGGTGTCCCACGCGTTTGAGGAGTAGTTGTAACAGTATACCCAGACACCGTGATTTCCTGAGGAGTTCTTCTGTATCCTCAGGGCAAGGTCAGCGGTACCGTTTGAGTTCAGGTCAATAAGCCTCATCACGTTATACACTGTGGGCGGTGTTGAGTTCTCGCCCAGGAACACCCTTATTTTGAGGGTCTTGTACGCGGCATAGTCCTGGCCCCCGTCACTAGCGTAGACAGGGGATCCGGACGCGTCAGTGTAGACCACCTGGTCCGCGGAGAGGTACTCTGACGGGCTTGCGTCAACAGCAGCAGAGTCCCTGTAGTTCAAGGTCATCGCACCCGCCAGGGGAACAAACACCATTGCGGCAAAAAGGATGAACAGGGCTTTTGTCAGCTTCATGACTCACAACCTCCGATCTGGGTCTTTACAAAACAAGACAGGATTTATAAACATAGCGGTCTAACACAACCCTTATATATTTTTGTTGCTAAAACAACAACAATGGGGTTGTTAAGAGCGCCTCCCAGGGAAAAGATCCTGGAAGCACTTTCATGCATTGCTGACGGCAGGATACTCGTGTCAGGTAACAGGGCAAAAGTGCTGTCCAGCACTGGAGAAAGGGAATACGAGGTGGAAATAATTGAGGAAGATAACAGGGTTAAGAGCACTGATCCAGCCACCAGGTGGCAGCACTACTACGGTTATCCTGTGATCGCGCTGCTCATGGAAAAGGGGATCATAAGCTTTGATCCTGAAGTAGCAGAGTACCTTAAGGGAATCCCCTGGAGAAGGTGGAATGAGGAGAACAAGAAAAAGCATGGCAGAGAATACCACGAGGCCTCGTTCCAGCAGGCCCTAAGGCTTGCCAAGGAAAGGGGAGCAGACCCTGGGAGGATAAAGAAGTTTGTTGAAAAAGTCCTGGCAGAACTTGACCAACTGGGGATGAGAGCATGAGCGTTGTTGAGGATCTAAAAGAGCTTGGGTTTTCGGAGTACGAGGCCAAAGCGTATGTTGCGCTGGTGAAAGCAGGGAGCGCGAACGTGACAGAACTCAGCCAGTTGTGCGACGTGCCAAGATCCAACCTTTACGCTGTCATGGAAAAACTCTGCCAGAAGGGTTATGCGGAGATAGAAAAAAAGAGGCCCCTCGTGTTCAGAGCAGTTGACCCTAAGAGAGCATTAAACGAGGAGGCGGGCAGGAGGATAAAAGCGCTAAAGGAAGCGAGGGACCGGGCCGTGAGAGAACTTGAGAGTATAAAAGGGGAAAAGGGACCTATGATTCCCGCGATCGTCTGGGGCGTCAAGGGATTTGACGCGGTCCAGGACAAGGCCGTGGAGATGATAAAACGGGCGAAGAACGAGATAATGATAAACGTTCCCGACCCAGAAATCCTTTCTGACCCTGTCCTGGAAGAACTGAAAAAAGCGGTCAAGAGAAAGGTCAAGGTGAGGATAGCCACAGAGAACAAGAACCTTGACAGGATAAAGGGGATCGGGATCGTGAGGATCAGGGACAGGATACACGGGTTTGACATGGTCGTTGATGAGAGGGAGGTGATGGTCGCTCCAGCGATTCCTTTTGCTGCAGCGTGGCTTGACAATCCTGAAATGGCGGTGCACGTTAAGGACTTCCTGAACCTGGTGTGGAAGGATTCAAGAGTATTAAAATAACGGCTGGGAGAAAAAACAAATATATACTTGTTCTCCGGAATCTTGTCACGCGAGGTGGTCAGATGAAGGAATTCATCATAAACCTTAAAAACAAACCAGGAGAACTCGCGAGAGTGTGCGATGTTCTCGGAAAACAGGGAGTCAACATAATATCCTTGTACGGAGAAGGAGAGCAGGAGTCAGGACGAGTTATCGTGATAACAGCGGACGAGAAGACTACAGAAAAAGCACTGGCCCAGAACGGTTTTGAGTTCACCGCGAACGAGATAATGCCCCTCAGGATAGCAGACAGGCCAGGAGAGCTTGCAAAACACATCTACAAGCTCGCGTACCACCAGGTGAACATTAACAGGATCTACCTTGTGGACAAGAAGAACGGGTGGGCAGAGCTCGGTATGATCGTGGAAGACCCGAAAAAAGCGGAAGAAGCTCTCAAGGGTTGATCCCATGAGAGTAACCCTTTCCCTGAGAGGAGAAAAAAAGGAAGTGGAATTCTCTGGCAGGACCCTTGGGGACCTGCTCTCCTCCCAGGGAATAAACCCTGAAGAGTACGTTTTCTCCAGGAACGGAGAACTCATTCTTGCTGACGAGCCCCTGCACGACGGGGACGAGATAAAGCTTGTCCCGGTCGTGAGCGGAGGATGAAGTGCAGCAAGTGCGGGGCAAAGGCTGTCGCCTGGCTTCCCGCAAGCAACGCCGCGTACTGCAAGAAGCATTTTAACTACTACTACGAGAGGAAGGTCAAGAGACTCCTCCCGAAAATGCTTGACCAGAAAAAGGATGTTGTAGGTGTCGGAGTGTCAGGAGGAAAGGACTCCCTCGTCATGCTCTGGCTCCTGCACAAAAACCGTTTCAACGTCGTCCCAATACTCGTTGACGAGGGGATAAAAGGGTACAGGGACAAGACAATCCCGTACGCTGAAAAACTCTGCCGTGAACTGGGACTGGAACTGCACAAGGTCTCCTTCAGGGAAGAGTATGGGAAAACGCTTGACGAGATGGTAAAAGAAGGGGGGAGGAACGCGTGCTCTTACTGCGGGGTGTTCAGGAGGGACCTGCTGAACAAGACCGCCAGAAGGCTGGGCTGCACGAAGCTCGCGATAGGCCACAACCTGGATGACGAGGTGCAGTCCGTGCTCATGAACTTTTTCAGAGGAGAACTGGAAAGAATCGCTAGAGGCGGGCCGGTGACAGGGATAATAGAAGACCCGAAGTTCGTCCCGAGGGTGAAGCCGCTGAGAATGTGTTCTGAGAAGGAGAACGTGATATACGCCCTCATTAACGGGATAGAGTATTCTGACATTGAATGCCCTTACGCTACAACAGCGTACAGGGGAGTCGTCAGGGACGCGGTGAACATGATAGAGTCAAGGTATCCTGGCACGAAAATAAGCATACTCCGGACCAGCGACAGGCTTGTTGAAATACTCAGGAGGGAGCTGAAACCGGAGGGCGGGCTCAGGTACTGCAGTGAGTGCGGGGAGCCCAGCGCTGAAAAAGTCTGCAAGGCCTGCCAGTTCAGGAACGAGATATTCTGACCGTTTAGAAGAGATTACCCGTGCACTTTTTTGTACTTGTCCACAAACTCTTTTCCCCTGAAACTTAGGAAGTAGATCCATCTTGGGCCTGCCTGCATTTTTTCCAGTATCCCGTGCTTGAGCAGGTCCTCCATCTTTTTCTTTACCCTGTCGTACGGGAGGCTCATCTCTTCAGATATCTGGTGAGCGCTCTTACCTCCTTCCGAGCCCAGTTTCAGGAGAATGTCCACGACCACCGCGTCCTTGGACATGTGAAACAGGTACGGGTCCTGCTGCAGGTACGCCATCCACTCTTCAAAAACGTCTGTCATGGGGGTCACTCGCCTATCTCTTTTCTTAGTATCATGCTGAGCCTGCTCCCGTCAATCCTTCCGCGGTACTCTTTCATGAGTTCGCCCATGAGCACCCTGAATGCGCGTCTCTTGTCCTGGAGCAGGTCAGGGTACTTCCCGAGGAGGAGTGCGATGCTCTTCTTAACTTCTTCCTCCGAAACTCTCATGAGCCCTGTCTCTTCAAGGATCTTTTCAAGGCTTTTCCCCGGGGCCTCAGACCATGCTTTTATCAGGTCCGGGATCGCTTCTTTCGAGAAGAGCCCCGCGTTGAATTCTTTGAACAGTTGGGATAGGTGATCTTCTGAGAGTCTGTCTGTTGGAACCCCCTGTCTCTTCAGGGACTTGAGGGTCTGTTCAAGGGTCACCGCGATTACTGTTGGGCTGGCACCTGTCTCAACGAGCTTGTAGAACAGGGGCCTGTTCTTTGATATGACCATCTTGTCCGCGAGCTCCTCGGACAGCCCGTACTTTATCATCAGGTCGTCCTTTATCTTCTGGGGGTCCGCGGGCAGTCTTTTCCTGAGCGAATCAACCCAGGATGATCTTATCATGACTGGTGGAACGTCTGTTTCAGGGTACATCCTGTGCTCTCCTGCCATGGGCCGCATGTACTCTGTTGCTCCGCTCGGGAGAGGTCTTCTGGTTTCCGCGGGAACGCCGTCAAACGCCATGTTAATCCGGTTGACCGCTTCTTTCAAGGCGTTTTCTGCCTTTTCTTTTTCTCCGAGGACGAGCACGAACGCGTCGTCCGGCTTCATTTCAAGCGCCTTGCGGACGGCTTCCGCTTCTTTTGTTATCGGGTACTTGCTCAGGTCTTCGTCAGAATGGATTATTCCTCCTACGCCTGCTTTCTTGGCGTAGTCTGAGACTTCTGACCCGAACCTCCTTCCCGGGCCGAGTTCTGTACCGAGAACCCCTTTCCATCCAGGGAGGACTATTGCGAGGATTCTCTGTCCTTTCTGTAGTCCCCTTTTTATGAACTTGCATTCCGTGTCCCTGAAGTACGCGGTCACGTCAACAGGCCTTGGGCTCACCTTCTGCAGCCGGCCTGTTATCTCCTGTTTTAGTTTTATTAGCCTGGCCTGCCGCTCGGCCTCAAGTTCCACGACTCTCGCGAGCATTCTTATGTCCTGCAGGCCCTTGACCTCTACTCTCGCGCCCCCCGATATTGAGATGTTAACGTCCTGCCTTATGGTGCCAAGGCCTCTTTGAACTCTTCCTGTCACCCTCAGCAGTTTCCCGATTTCCAGCGCGACTTCCTGCACGCTCTTGGGGTCCATTTCCATGATGCCCGTGGCTATTTCTATCAGGGGGATTCCGAGCCTGTCAAGCTTGTAAACGGCGCCGGACGCTGTCCTTTCCACTATCCCTGAGGCTTCTTCCTCAAGGAAGGTTCCCTTTATTTCAACATCTTCTCCGTTCACTCTTATCTTCCCTGAGTGGCCTATCATGGCAGTCCTCTGGAATCCGCTGGTGTTGGAGCCGTCTATTACAGTTTTCCGCATGAAGTGGACTTCGTCTACTATGCTGCACCCTAGCATTAGCGAGAGGATCACCGCGGTCTCGAGCGCTTCTTGGTTGACCTGGTGGGGCGGTTCCTCGTCAAGTTCCACCAGGCAGGACGCCCTGTCATAATGGTAGTACTTGTACTCTTTTCCTGCCAGGGCTTCTTTGGCCGCGGCGGGGTCCATGTACCCCAGTTCTCCTGACACTGGCCTTAGACTGCGTTGGACCACGAGGTCAGGGTCTCCTTCCTGGAGTTCGGACGGGCAGCTGCAGAAGAGCTTGTGAGTGTCCAGCCTCTGGTGGAACTCAAGCCCCACTTTTAGCCCTAAGCGCTTGTAGTCCATGATCCTCCCCTTAGTCTTTCCAGCAGGTTTTCAACATTCTGGTACAGTTCTTCCAGTGTGCCGTTGTTTTGTATCACGTAGTCGGCCATGTCAAGGACCTTGGCAAGGCCTTTGGTGGCCATGTCGTAGTCGTCCCTGGAGAAAAACTTTTCTTTCTCCTGAGGGTCCGCTGGGCTCCTTCTCTTGAAACGCAGCGCGTTCTCTGCGTCCACTCTAACCAGCACGAAGTCCATCACCTCGTTCCGGACGTAGTCAACTTCTTCCGGGGACCTGAACCCGACAATAACGTAGTCCTCTTCAGGGTTTATCCTGGATACGACCATTTTAGCGAGCACAGCGTTACCCTTCTCTTCTCTGAGCAGGCTGCCCAGGTATGACAGGGTCATCTTGTCCGTGGGCATGCCTCTCTTTACCGCTTCCTCTTTCAGTAGGTCGCTGAACACTATCTTCTTGAAACCGTGCTTTCTGACGAGGTAGTCTGCAACCGTGTCCTTCCCTGATCTTGCCAGTCCAGTAAGGCCTATTATCATACAAATCCTCCGGGAAGACTTCTCTTGCTTATCTCTCCGGCGACCGGTTCGAGCATCTTCTTTTTGACTTCTTCTTCCGTGTACTCTTCGTGCCCGAGCAGCCAGCCTAGTTTCACGTATGCTGTTTCAGGGAGCATGTCTTCCAGGAAGAGCACGCCTTGCTCGTACTCTCTTCTTCCTCTTGAGTACACGAACGGGTTCAGCCTGCCGTACAAGGTCTGTGGAGCGATGCACACTATGGCCCCTGATTCTATCGCCCGGGTTATGGGGTCAAGCCAGGGCCTGGGAACGTGCCCTAGTCCTGTGCCTGCTATCACTATCCCGCGGTACCCTTTGTCCACCATTGCGTGCAGGGGTTCAGGAGAGCCTGGGAAGGCGTGCAGCAGGCCGGTCTTCTCCTCAAACACTGCATCGGCCCTTGCCTCTCCCTTCGTTCTTTTCCTGTAGTCTTTTTTGAGCACTTCTATCCTTCCTGACGGCCACACTCTCGCGAGGGGTGTGTCGTTAATGGCCTGGAACGCGTCCCTGCGGCTCGTGTGCATTTTCCTGGCTCTTGTTCCCAGTATGAAGTTGCAGTAGTCGTCGTTCATGCTCGCGTGCATGCAGATTCCGACGTGAGCGATGTCAGAATGGCCTGCTATTCTGGCGGAGCAAAGGAGGTTCATGGCAGCGTCAGTGCTTGGTCTGTCAGAACTCCTCTGCGCTCCTGTGAGCACGACCGGTTTGGGAAGGTCTTGTATCATGAAGGACAGCGCCGCGGTGGTGTAGTGCAGGGTGTCAGTACCGTGGGTTATTATAACTCCCTCGGACTCGTTAAGCGCTTTCACGGTGTCGTTCGCTAGAGCCTGCCAGTTCCACGGCATCATGTCCTCTGACATCTCGTTGAAGGGGTTTCTTACTTCCCTGAGGAACACGATGTCAGCCAGTTCTGGCACTAGGGAGAGGAGCTCTTCAGGGCTCATCAGCGAGACCACCCCCCCTGTCTCGTAGTCAACCCTGCTGGTTATGGTTCCTCCTGTGGTGATCAGGGAGACTCCGGGCAGGCGGGGGTTGAAGGACAATCTTATCTTGCGCTTTTCCTGAGGGGCTTTTCCAGAAACTTTTTTCACCCGTGACCCTGGAACAAGCCTGACGCCGATGTTGTACCCGTTGTCAAGTTTTATTATGAGGACTTCAGGATCGGAGAACTCGTGGTTGGGCATCAGGATGCCTTCGTACGCGGAGTCAGGTCTTTCCACGAGCACCCTGTCCCCTACACTGATCCCCTGCTCGGCCAGTACTCTTTTCACGTTTTCAGAGTATTCTGCCATGGCACTCGCCTAACAGTTCATTTCCTCCGCTTCTTAAGGATTTCAAGGGCTTTCCTGCTTATAAACCCGTGCGCGGGGATTCTCGGCCCTTTTGACACCCGCGCGTGCCACTCAAGGCCTTTTATCTCCCCGTACATGCTCTTAAACATTTTCTCGCTCGCCTTGCTCGCGGGAATGACGACCACTCTTTTCGCGTTCTCTTCCCTTGCTATGTTGTATACTCGGTTGACCATCATCCTGGCGACTCCCTTTCTTCTCTCGGGTTTTTCAAGGTAAATGAAGTCAACCAGGAGGGCGTCTCCTCCTTTCCGTTTCCTGAATTGCATGAATCCTTTAATCCGGCCTTTGTCATCGTACCAAAGGAGGAATCTTTTTTCTTCGTCCTTTGCAAGCCTTTTCTCAAGGCCCCTCTTTTCTTTTTCGGTGTACGGGGTCTGGAACACTTCTTCAAACAGGCTCTCGTACATGTCAAGGAGTTTTTTCTTCTCTTCTTCTGACAGGTCAGAATACTTTTTTTCTATCAGGGCTCCCATCCGATTTCCTTAAGGGCCCAGTGTTATAAAACTTTAACGAGGTAGTCTCCTTTGTCCCGATAGCCGAGTTTTCTGTAGTACGGTTTCACACCAACTCCGGAGATGACCGCGATGCGCGAGTACCCTTTTTCTCTCGCGATTTCCTCCGCCCTTTCAAGAAGGGCCTGGCCGTAGCCCTTGTGCTGTCCAGTGCCATGTTTTCTTTCACCCAGTCTTGCCTGCTGTCCGTAAACGTGCAGTTCTCTTACTCCAGCACAGCCTTCAAGTTCCTCTGGCCAAAGTTCGGCGAGCCTGAGCCTCACGAAACCCACGAGCGCGTCATGCGTTTTTTCTTCGGCGGAAATGAAGTATTCTGTTCCTCCTGACGCGGTGTAACTTGTTTCTTCTATTTCCACACTATTCCAGTCTGGCTCGAAGCCCTCGTCCCTTGACTTTAGGCCTACTTCCCTGCAACGGATGCACTGGCATTTTACGCCCATTTCCCTCCTTTTCTTGTCCACGAGCTGCCTGAGGTTTGAGTGCCTGGGACCCTCCAGGATCAGCGGGCTCGGGATGTCCCTCTGGACCCGCATGACCCTAACCCATTTAGGGAAGAACCGGGTGGCCTTCGCGATTATTTCAGCAGTCTCTTCTTCCGAGTATGGAATCCACTCCCCGCAGGAATACTCCTCGTAAAGTGTTGTCTTTCCGTACTCTGGTTTTATCAGCAGGGTCGGGTATATTTTTATCATGTCAGGCTTGAACCTGTCGTCCGAGAAAATTTTCTTGAACATCTGCAGGTCCTTTCAGGGCTTGATCCGGGAAGGTTCGTCATCAGGTGATAGTTGATCTTGAACAGCGCGTTCTTCAGGTCCTCGGTTGCCCGGACGACGTCTGCGACGGTGTGGCCTCTCCGCACTCTCCCGTAAACCGCGTCGTCAGGGTTCTGCACGCCTAGTTCCACTCTTGTCCCGCCAAGGCGCCTCATGAGCCTTATCTGCTCGCGCGAGCACTGGTCCGGCCGGGTCTCGAAAGTGAGCCCAACACACCTGTGCCCTGCTCTCTCGTTAAGCTCGTGCGCTTCCCGGATAGACCTGGAGCGCGCGCCGTTCAGGCCGTTGAAGCACCCGAGCACGAACTCTTCAACCTCGCGCGCTGGGCGCGCGGGAAAGGTCCCGCCCATGATAATAAGTTCTACCTTGTCCGTGGGATGGCCTGCTGACTCAAGCGCGTGGAGCCTTTCCCTGACCTGTTTTTCAGGATCGTAGCCGAACTGCCTTCCTCTCATGGCAGCAGGCTCTCTGCCAGTGTAGGACTGGGGAGTGTCAATCTCGGTGCCGCCGGGACAGTACGTGCACTTTCCGTGAGGGCAGGGGTGGGGAGGAGTCATCACCGCGACCACTGCAACGCCTGAGAGGCTTCTCGTGTGCTTTATCCTGAGCCACTCGTACTCTGAGCGCTTTTCTTCAGGGATGAGCATGAGAACGTCGGCGTCAGAGGGCATTTTGCTCGCGCGCAGTTTCCGGGCTAGCCTTGCCTTTTCCCTGGCCATCTGCTTCTTGTCACTGATTTCTCCTGACAAGACTTTTTCCGCGAGAACGTGCGCGAGATCGTGCATCCTGGAATGGTTCTGAAAAAAGCGTATAAAAGCCTATTTCCCGCGCTTTCTCCCACGGGCCTTTTTGAGGATATCAAGCCCTTCTTTTGAGAGGAATCCGTGCGCGGGCACCCTGGGCTTTTTTTCCACCCTCGCTTCCCATGACTTCACGTAGCCCTCGGCGTGCGTTTTCCCGTAAGACGCTTCAAAGGCCTTCAGGCCTTCTTTGGAGACCACTACCGCGTTAAGTTTTTTAACTCCCTTCTCGGCCGCCCGGTTGTAAGCCCTGTTTAGCAGGAGTCTCGCGATTCCCTTGCCCCTCTGGCCTTTTTCCACGTACACTTCTTCAACCTCTGCCTCCTTTCTTCCCGGAGAGTATGATAGGGTGAGGAGCCCTGAGAGCCTTCCTTTCTCATCGTACCATAACACATATTCCTTGTGTCCTCCGGAAAGCTCTCTTTCGGAGGCGTACTCGCGCGCCAGTGAAGGATCTCTCCCGAGCTCAAGGTACATTTTCTCCAGAAGCAGCCTCAGCCTTTTTCGATCCTCTGACGAGAGCTCCGCGTACTTTTTTACTTCCACCACACCCAACCTGCTCTCCTCCTATGCAGCATGGTCAGCAGCGCCAGTGCGAGGAGGGCTGACGCGAGAGAAGGGTCAAAGCCCGGGGCGCTGACCACGCTCGTGCTGGAAACGTACCCGTTCAGGACGACGGACGAGAAATGAGGGATGCCTGAACAGGATATGTCCGGCCCAGACTGAGCGCAGGAGACGCCTATGTTGCTAGCGCGCGTGCAGTTGGTCGTGTTGCACCAGTAGACTCCCTCGTAGTCGGACAGGGACCTGTTCTTGAACACGACCTCGGCGGTGTAGTTGCTCGGAGGAAGGAAAGTTGAAACGTACAATCCGTACTCAGGGTTTGAAAGATTGTACGCTTTCAGGGCGTATAACTCGCTGGAGGAGAGCTCGCGCACGTAGGTTCCTGTCAACGCGTCCAGTCTTCCCGTGACATTAAAGACTACCCTAAACCCCCTTCCTTCAAATGTGGCGGGACCGTTAAGCATTTTCGGTATCGTGACCGTCACGGCGGCCGTGCCCGGAGAACTTTTCACTATCCTGTTCACCAGGACAGTTGGTGTTGTCGGGGGATTGTAGAAGAAGGTGATCCTGTGCGGGGGGTTGTTACCGCACTTCACGTAGTACGTGTTCAGTCCGCTTGAAGCGATAACGTCAAAGACCTTGCTCCCGTTCTCCGTTGTTTGCATGGGAGTCATCTGGTCAAACGTTGCGTTAGGATCGCTGGAGTACCTGCACTCCAGGCCCTCCTGAGTCTGTATTATTATCCTCTTGGCCCCGTCTTCTATCACGCTCCCTGGAGGAAGATTTTCCCACAATAGCCAGGGGTTGCTGCAAGAGTCTCCTCCTGAGCAGTCGTTATCTATCCCGTCGCACTCTATTTCAGTGGCCCCGGGATGCACGCTCGCGTCCAGATCGTTACAGTCATCACCTCCCACGGCCTGGGAAGCGGACTGGTAACCGTCCCCGTCAAAATCGTACGTGTCCTGACCGTCGCAGTTCTGGTCAACCCCGTCAAAGGGAACCTCCAGTGCCCCAGGGTTTATGGTGGGATCGTTATCGTTGCAGTCCGCGCCAGAGGGAGTGAGGTTGTACGGAGCAGGAGGGTAGCAGTCCCCATCCCCATCCTTCCAGATCCACGGCCTGACCAGAGGGCGCGTGTCGTAAGAGAAGGAGGAGTCCGATGCGCAGTCCTTGTCCGCATCAACATGAGACGCCTGAGCGGCCCAGTAGTTACCGAGCCCGTCCGGGCCCGAGAAGGTGTTCCCAGAGGCGGGAGTGGCTCCTGAAGAGGAAAGGAAATTGTTTGAGTAGACAGTGTTGCCAGAACCGTACCAGGAGACAGCCCCGTAGACGGTATTATTATAGAAGATTCCCCCGTCCCCTATTCCAAGCGACTGGCTTATGTTGTTCTCCGCGGCCAGGGACCCGCTGGACCTGAGCATGAGATCCCATCCTGACGTGCTGATATTGTTGCCTGTTACACGGTCCCCTGAACCTCCGTATACCAGCACACCGTTCCTCAAGTCTCTGACCCGGTTACCTGAAATGGTGTTATTGCCATCGGATGAGGAGAAGTACACGAACGTCTCCTTGTGGTAACCGGGATCAGCATAGCCAACCACAGTATTACCTGAAATGTTCATGGAACCCGCGTAGTCCATCTTCACCCCGTAAACGTTGTAGTTGTTTTCCCTCGTGTGCAGGAGGAAAGTATTGTTCACTATCCTAATATCGTACAAGTACGCGCCCTGGATCGCGTACGTGTATTGATTGTTCGGTTTTCCTCTGAGCAGGAAGGTGTTGTTCTCAAACATGATGTTACCTATTTTGCTGGAACTCTGACCGTAAACCTGGACCACAGTGGTGTTAGAAACCAGGACACAGTTTTTCACGACAATATTACTACGGTAGTTAAGGTTCAAGGCCAAACCTGCCGTGTCAGGGGAAGCGCTTATCTCATGGCCAGCACAGTCTAGGACAACGTTGTTCCACAGTGTTAGGGCCGCTGACGTCGTGCAGTTCGCGAGACTGTCCGAACTATTCAGCACGCGGGAGGAGGTCATGGTATCACCGCAAGCGCATGGGACGCTTCCACCGCATACTGCGGAAAAAACTGTGGACATTAGAACTATCAGGAACAGGATAGGATAAACCCTCATGACCTTAAGAAAGAGGGTAAGGAGTTTAAAAGAGTTACATTACCCGGGCCCTGGTAAGGAACGCTGCGGCGGCAGCGAACAATACCGCTACCAGCAGCCGGTCGAATCCGGGCGCGCTGACGACCGCCACGGTCCCGGCCACTTGTCCTGCTGAAACCGATCCGACCGTGAACGTTCTGTTCGCCGCGGCGAAGGCGCTGTTCCCGGCCTGGTCGTAGCACTGCACGTTCCACACGTAGAACCCGTTGGTCCAGCCAGTGGTCTGGAACGTGTTCAGGGTTCCGTTGTCAGGGCTCGTGTCAGTGGCGAGCACCTGCCAGCTTCCCGTCCGGTTCGTCCACAGGCTGCAGTTCGCCAGGCTCCTGTCGTCCGACGGGGTGTACGTGAAGTTAATGTCCGATGACGTGATGCTGGCCCCGTCCGCGTGAGCGTCAAGCGTCACGGTCGGGGGAGTGGTGTCCGAGTATCCGAAGATTCCGAAAGCGCTGAAGTTATCAGTGTACAGCTGGATCGTGTTCGCGCCCGTGTCCAGCACGGTGTCGTTCCGCTGGTTCCACGCGCTGCCGTTCCACTCGAACACGGTGAGGGTGCTCTCGTTCACTCCCGCGTTCTGCCACGCTGTGTCAGAGTACTGGACGGTCAGGTTGGCTAATGCTGTTGCTGAAACGTTTTCCACGATCCAGTACGTGCTGATGTTCCTCCACCCGCTCGGGTCAGCAGGAGGGTCTACGGCGGGCCGCGTGCGCACGTTCTTAAGGGTGCTCTGGGCCACGAGCACGTCGTACAGCGTGCCCTGCCCCTTGAACGTCGCTTGGGACAAGCTTACAGGGACTCCTCCTTCAATATTATTGTCGTACTCGTTGTCCTGGTACACCACCTGGGATAGGGTAGAGGACTGTCCTGAACTCCCGTCAAAGTAGTACGCGTAGGCGTCGGCGCCCACCCCCCCATTCCATCCTGAGAGTGTGACGTTTTGCAGGGTGTTCCCTCCTGGATCGTACACTCCGGCAGTGAGTCCGGAGGGCGTTGCTCCAAGGTACTGCACGCTCACGTTCTGGAGGGAGTTTCCTGAGTCCCCGAACAGTACTGCCGCGCCACCCTGGTCATTGTAGTAGTAGATTTTCCCGTTCTTTACGGTAACCCCTCCTGACAAATCAAACATAACATCATCGGTGGCGTTGGCAACAAATTTGTCAAGGACAATGCTGGAACTGTCGTACGCGGACAGTCCCACAGTCCCAATATTAACGCTTGAAAGGGATACTGTGGAAGAATTGTATGCGCTAACAAATAGGTCTGACGTGTTTATTCCCGTGGCCTGCATGGAGTTGTTGAGGGAAAGAGTAATACTCGCGTTAGAAGATATCTCAGTCATAGCGTTCAGGGTTCCCATGAATGATATCACGTCCAACCCGCTGGAATTGGCCTGCAGGACGAGGTTGTGGAACACCGCGCCCCAGCAGGTTGAACTTACTCCGCTGCTGCATATGATCCCGTACGACGTGAAGTTTTGCATTGTGGTGTCAGTAATGTTCAGTCCCGTGTACGTGCCGTTCTGCATGTAGACTCCTGACGACACGTTTTGTATTGTCACGTTCAGGATTTTCAGGTCCTGGACGTCATTGTCGGTGGAATAGACTCCAGTACCCCATCCTCTGATGACACAGTCTCTTACCGTGATACCCTTGAAGGAGTTCCCCAGGCCTGTTCCTATGACCACTGCCTTCCCCGCGTTGGTTGAATAGTTGCCTTCCAGCACGACTCCCGGCTCGCACCTGAGGATGGTGCTGTTCGCGGTAAAGTTCATGCACCGTGACGCGTTGGAGTTCAGCACGCTCTCGTTCAGCACGTACACGACCGCAGGAGTGTTCAGGTTAGAGCAGGCTTGTATGTACGTTTCGTTCATCCAGAGGACTATTGTCCGGTATTCTGTGGCAAGGCTTGAGTTCACGTTGAACTGGGTGGTGTTATAGTAGCCGTTCCATGAAGCGCCTGCGGTGTGCGGGTTGTAGTCGCTGACCAGCGAGCCCAGCCCGTTCACGACCTGCTCGATCGGGATGAGAGTGTTGGAGTCAATCCAGTCGGATGGCGTGAACCCTCCGACTCCTGTCGTGCTGGTGAGGCCATAGGCTCCGTTGGTGGCGTTCAGTTCAACGCTCGCCCCGGAGAGGGGGTCCCCGAACTGGTTTTCTACTTTTATTCTCGCGATCCACCGTTGTTCTACTCTGTTCCTGTTGACGTCCACGAAGTTGTTGGAAGAGTTCAGGCCGAGGATGTCATAGTTGGAAGCGTTTATCAGGACTATCCCGCTGTTTGAGGTTAAGTTTATTATGTTCCCGGTAATGCTGACATCGCCGTCGTCGTGCACTATTACTATCGCGTCATCGTACAATACTGCCCCGGAAGACCCGCACTCTTGCAGAGTGTTGTTCTGCACGAGCCCTGGTCCGGGCAGGTAGTACAGGACGCAGGCCGTGCCGAACGATGTTGCCTCGGTCACGTTCCTGACCGTGTTATTGTAGAAGGAGAGGTTCCCCTGGGACACGAATGCAGCGAGGACCGCCCTGTTCGTGGTCCCAGGCTTCCCGAGATCGTGGAAGGTGTTGTTCCACACCTCCGCAGAGGCGTTTTCCTTAACGTATACTCCAAGCGCCATCGGCAGCCCAGTTTCAGGATCGTACCGGTAACCCGTGACAGTGTTGTTCCATGCTCTCACGTTGTACGCGGGTTGTGGAGCATCGCCCTTTCTTGAGGTAAGGAGACCGCCGTTGTACACCAGGTTGCCCGTGACGTTCACGTCGTGCCCTCCTTCAACGCTGACCGCGCTCCCGTTTATTCCTGAATAAAAGTAGTTGTGCTCTACCAGCACGTTGTAGCCCTGTCCGTCAGAGCCGTCCACGTGTATTCCTGACCCGCTCTGCGTGTTGTTGAAAAAGTTGTTTCTTATGGTGACGTTGTAGCCGTTCAGGTAGACGAGGCTGTTGCTGGACCCGGGGGATTCCACTGTGTTGTTTTCAAAGAGCACGTGGGTCGCCCCACCCATGTTCACGCAAACCCCCGCCCCTGGGTCCAGGGCTTTTATCGTGTTGTTGTAGACGTTGTGCGGCCCGGTCACGAACAGGCATAATCCCTCTTCAGTGTTCCCCGAGTTCGCGCCGAAGTTTGTTATGGTGTTGTACCTAACGGTTGAAGGGCCAAGGGTTTTGACCACGCACGCCTCGTACCCGCTTATGTTGTAGGCCGTGTTGTTTTCTATCACTCCCGCCGCAGCGATCCCTCCTTTGAAGGATCCGCCCACGGTCGCGTTAGCGAGGGTGTTCCCTCTTATGATGGTACCGTACACATCGTCCAGCCCAGAGTATATCCCGTAGCTTGAAAAGTTTGTGATAGTATTGTTTTCAGCCAGCGCAAAGGTTGTCCCGAGACCGTACGAAAAGTTTTTGATTATACAGTTTCTTACCGTGACGTTAGGGTAAACTGTGTTGTAAACCCCGTACCCTGTACCATTACCTA
>JAJSAI010000016.1 GCA_024274695.1 archaeon
AACCCCGTGCTCGCGGAAAACGATCCCGCGATCTGCTGTTCGGCAAGATCACAGGACGACGTGCAAGCGAGCATTGACCTATGCAATGAGGCAAAAGCAAGCGGGAAGATTGACGGTTCTGTTGACTGCAGCACTCAAGGCGGCACGGGAGACTGCCTGGTCAAGTACCCCGTCAAAAGGTACTACTACAGGGTATACAGGGAGATGAGGGAGTACGCGAGAATAAAAGTGTACGGCCCAGACGATCCTGTTGGAAGGATTGACTACGGGGACAGGTCAGGAGACCTGTTCCACATTGACACGTACGTGAGCGTGGACAGGGAACTCGCGGGAGTGGACAGGAGCAACCGGCCCAAGCAGTGCTCTGACGCCGCGGAAGGAGGCCCGGCGGACACTTACGATAACCCTATAACAGAAACCTACCTCGTGAGCGGGGACGCGTGCTATGACCTCAGCGAAAGGCCCGTGGCATACCAAGAGGACACCGAAACACTTACCCTAGAAGCCAAGGGAACCGTGCATTCTGCTGACGAAAGCTATCATTACAACGGCATGAGAATAGGTTCTCTGGTGTCCAACAACAAGCCGGGATACGTCCGATTCTACACAAAATTCCAGCTTCCGGAGATAAGCACAGTAGCCTCTGCCGTGGGAGTTCAGGAGGATAAGCTCGGGATAAAATCAGCGAGACTAGTCCTGACCATTCAGAACGTCCAGCAGGTGCTCCAAGGAGAAAAAATAGCAGTTTACAGAACCGATGCCAGCTGGTCTGACTATAACGATCTCGGTTGGGAGAACCCTCCCTTTGGAGAGTTTGCAGGCGCCTCATCATATGAAGGGCAAGGTTCAGGAGACACGATTCAGATTGACGTCACACCAGTGATAAGACAAGAACTGGAAGAACAAAAGCAAACAGTAGACGACTGGACGAGCCTGGGAGTAAAGTTTGACGTTGAACGCACCGGAGAGTACATTTCATTCTCGAGCGCAGAATTAGAGATCACGTACGCTCCTGTTTTCGAGCACCAGATATGCGCCAGCAAGGCTCTCGGCCAGGAGGGAACCGTCAGAAAGAAAGAATTTGATTACTGGGAGACCCTACAATCAGACGCACCGAATTCCTGCAGAACCGACTACCTGATAGTCGGGACTAGCAGCACTGGATCATGGAAGAACAGGGGTCTGATAAAATTTGACGTCTCTGGAATGCCGTACTCTGACGTCACCAGGGTCGAGCTCGTGATAAGACCCTACAACTCACTATCCTACACAGGAGACCAATTATACCTGGATGCTTACAAGGGGAGTATGGCACAAGGCTCTTCGGCACCGCCGACGAGCACAGGCCAGACGTACGACTACTGCCAGTACTCCTGGAGCACCCAATCACAGAACCCAGATTTCCTGGACAACGAGCCTGTGAAAACCGAAGACGAGATGGTGTTCGACGTTACCTCCTACTACCTGCAGCAAGCGGAGACAGGCAAAAACATGTGGATCCTGCTCAAGATTCAAGGAGAAAACACCAATCCGGGAGCAGTCTGGGTATGCCAGGACACTCCTAGCATCCAGGACTGCAACGATCGTGTGTTCCTCAGAATATACCAGGGGGACAAGGTATCCTACTACAATGTGGTGGACAAGTACTACGAGCAGCCGGTGTGCACGGACAAGAAGTGCTACGACACAATGAAAGGAGGCATAGGGATATACGCGAACAATCTGACGCAGCCCCTGTATTCCAAAGAAATTTCACTGGCGGACGCGGACGTGGCGTACGAGACCGTTACAGACAAGTCAGGAACCGGGGGCTACATTATTAGCGCGCTCAAGGTAGGCAAAGGAAGCAAGAACAGAGCATTAGTACAATTTAATGTCAGCAGGCTGAACATCCCCCCAGGAGCCACCTTGAAATCAGCCTACCTCGTGCTAAAGCCGAGCAGTGTCTCTCCAGATGGCACGTTCACGGTCAACGCGTACCGTTTCCAAGGAAAACCAAATGACATTTCTTCTTCTGACAAGTACTCCTGGAGCGAGGTCAAGGATTTGTCTGGCTGGCAGGAGATGGGCTCGACAGATGTTTCAAACTGGAAAGAAGGGGATGAAGTGTGGATTGACGTCACGCCCGAGGTCGATCAGGCCCTGAAAAACTCTGACAAGAACAAGCTCGCGCTCGTAATGCTCAAGGACGCGGAGGAAGACGATCCTTACCAGAAGGACTTGATGGTGATATGCGATGATCTAACCTCTGATGAGTGCAACTACAACAAGTACTACGCGGACTGGGGGAGAATCCAGTACTCGTACTACTTCGAGGGAGAGCAAAAACCTGACCTGGCCGTGAGTATAAACAAGGTAGAAAGACACGGTGACGGGACCATTGTTGATACTAGCACTCCAGGGTACTTCGGAGAACCTTTGGACGTGACCCTGACGATCACGAACAAGGGGACCGCGGGAATCCCGAAGTACTCGCAGTTCCAGGTGAGAATATCCTCTGACGCGCTGGGGATTGACGAGACCAAAACAGTAACTCTTGACCGCCCGTTAGACATAGGAGAGTCAATGACCCTCATGTATACTGTAACACCCACTCCCACGCCCAACCTCGGAGGCGCGCCTACAGGAGAGTACGTGTACTCCATCTCTGCAGAAGCTGATTCAGGAAACGCGGTTGAAGAACTGGATGAGACGAATAACGGGGATTCTTACGGAATATCACTGAAGTACAGGAAGATAGAGTTTACTGCAACAGGATTGTACAACGCGTATTCAAGAACAAACCTTGATAACTTCAACGACGTTGAGTACAAGTGCAGTAGTATCGGGAGCCTGCTCTTGCAAAGTGTCGACTACGAGGGCTACAGGTACACTAACAGGGACTTCGTACAATTCAGCAACCCTACGTTCAAGAAGTTGCTGGACAGCGCGTTTTCAGGCGATGTGAACTTTGTGTACTCGTCGCTGAAGATGTACAGCGAAGGCGCTGAGAACGATAAAGGAGATGGCACGACAGAAGTGCACCTGGTTTCTGCTGTGGGCCTGTTAGATGAAGACCTAAGGCAACCTGGAGAACCGTGCTCTTCAAGCGAAGAGAACGAGCAGATCTACTACTGCGGAGGGTCAAGAAATGATGACAGGTGCACAGGATTTTGGGGCGTATTCCATGACAAGCTTGCGGCGGATAAAGATATCCCAGAAGGCACGCAGGGCTGGGTGTACTTTAACGTGACGAACATGATTGATGACGCAAAATCCTACGACAGGACCGGCCCTGGAACTTCTGCCATTACCATAGCCTTATTCTTGTTTGACAGTGGCCCGAACAGGGAAGAGGATGTGGCAAAGTTTTCAGGGTTCAAAGAAGGCTATTACCCACGGATAATAATCTACGGCTACTGCCCGTCGGGCACGTGTCCCGCGGGACTGGAGGCGTTCGCATGATGAGGACCAGATCGTTTGCCGTGATAGTGCTTGTTTCAATCGCGCTCGCGGTGCTCGCGGGCCAGGCGCTTGCCCTGACCCAGCAAGAAGCCCAGTTGAGTCAGATGAAGTACTACCTGCAGCAGGCCGGGCAGCAGTTGCTTCAGGCCCAGGACATGATAGAAGAGGCCAAGAAACAGGGCGTGGACGTCTCGTACGCAATCCAAGAGTTCGCTAGGGCAAAGGAAGCGTACGACCAGGCCGTTGCCAACGCGCACGACGCCGAAATGTACTACGAGTTCGGCGAGTACGATGTCTTCTCCTCGCTCGCCTTGAACGCGACGGTCCAGTCAGTAACCACTATCCTCTCTGTGGAGAGAATCTCGGACGACGTGCAGGTCATGCTAGAGCAGAAGCGGCTGGAGGAAGGGAACTGGACCTGGACCGAGAAACTGAACGCTCTAGAGCTTGAGATAAACGCGACCCAGAAGAGGTACGACGAGCTGAACACCACGAGCCCGGACAAGCAGGAGGGCCTTGGGTTCCTGAACCAGTCCAGGTACTACCTGTCCCAGGCCAGACTCTACGACGAGAGGCACGACGAGGGCCTGACCAGGAAATACTACCTGCTGTCAGCAGGCAGCCTTAAGCAGGCCCAGATAGTACTCCAGGACCTTCTCCTCGAAAAAGGGGAAGCGGTGCCAGCGTTCGTAGCAGCAGGGGCTGCCCGAGAACTCCCTGCAGAACCGGTCATACTCCCTCCCGCCGGGAACCAGACAGGGGGCCCGGGAGCGCGGGCCCAGGACAACACGGTATACCTGATAGTATTCACGGCAGTGCTCGGGATAATAAGCCTTGCAGCAGCCGTCGGCAGGATGAGGGCTAAAAGAAAACCGGTTAAAACCAAGACCCTTTACGAGATGTTATTAGAGCAGGAGAAGAAAAAGAAGGGCTCATGAGGCTCTTCTACCTCTCTCTTTTCTCAAGCTTTTTCGGGATCCTGCTCGTGTACTACTCTGTTCCCGCAGGATACCCTCACAAGACCGTGGACAGAGCCGTCCTGGAGTGCGATGGCAGGGCAGAAGTCCACGGCACAATAGTAAAAGAATTCGTTTCCAGGAAGGGCTCGCGGATAGCGGTCATGCAGGGAGACGAGGGCAGTCTGCTCGCGGTCGTTAAAAGATTCAGGGGCAAGGGTCCTGCGAGCATTAGAGGCAGGCTCTCTGAGTACTCTGGAGAGTGCTGGCTGTTCGAGGAATGACGTCTCATGCTCTGGGCGATTCCGGGAGCTATTCTGGGAGTCTTCGCAGGATTCCTGCCCGGGGTCCATCCCAACAACCTCCTCCCGTTGTTCGCCGCGCTCCCTGACCCTGTCGGGTTCGCGGTCCCCTTCTACGCGTGCTACTCCATATCCTCTTCTTTTCAGGCGATCTTCCTGGGAGCCCCAGGGGGAGAGAACGCGCTCGCGGTCACTCCAGGGCACAGGCTAGCGGCCAAGGGCCTCGGGCTCAGGGCGTTCAAGAACGCGGCCGCAGTCTCGTTCCTGGTGCTGGTCACGAGCCCCGCGGTTCTTTTATTGTACGCGGGCCTGGCTCCTGCCCAGGACTCTTTCAGGCTCCTGGTCTGCGCCGTGCTGACCTTGCTTCTGGCTAGAATGCTTGCAGGAAGAGGGGCTCTCGTCACCCTGTTAGCAGGAGGCTTAGGAATCCTGTGCTCTGACTACAGCATGCTAATGCCAATGCTCTCAGGATTCTTCGGGGCTAGCACTCTCCTGTTCAATGCAAGAAGAGGCAGGATCCCTGCACAGCATTCCAGAGAACCCGTGACCGGGTTTAGGAGTGTCCTGGCATCCCATTTTTCAGCGTTCTTGTTCGCGCTCGTGCCAGGCGCCAGCGCGGGGGTCGCGGCAGCCTTCTCCAGGATAACAGGCAAGCGAACTGAAGAGGAGCACGTTGCCATCGTCTCGGGAATAGGCTCGGCGTACACTGTTTTCAGCGTTTACACCCTGTACTCGTACGGGATGGTCCGGAGCGGGCTCGCGGGATTCCTCAAGCCCTTTGACCCCTTGTTCTTGAAGGTCGTCGGCCTGGTGTTCTTTTCCGCGGGGATCGGGCTGGCGGTCTCCTGGCTGGCCGCGGGCAGGGTGGTCAGGCTCCTGCAGTCACTTGACTCAAGGCTGGTTTCAGGATTCTCGCTGTGTTTTTTGCTGGGGCTGGTGTTCT
>JAJSAI010000017.1 GCA_024274695.1 archaeon
GAGCTCGCGGTACTCTACTACGCCCTGTCCAAGATCATGTCAAAAGTGCATTTCACGAGAGAGGCCAAGTGGAAGGACTTCAAAGAGCACGTGATCTCAGACCTAACTTCAGGAAAGAAGGTGAGTGAGATAATAAGCGATGTGATACGCTTTGACCAAGAGTACGGGAACTACCTCACTAACGTCATAGAAAAGGCCAGGATGAAGTACGCTAGCACAGCGTACGCTCTCGGAATGTCCTTGAGCTCGGCGTGCGAGTTCACAGGAGCCAACATGGCAGAAGTCTCAGCATACATAGGACAGACCAAGATACACGAGAGACCCTTCACTCAAACAAAAGACATAAGAGAGAGGATAAAAATCGCGAGACAGCTTATAAGGTGAACAAAATGGATGTATACTGTGACGCAAGCTCTCTCATAAGCCTGTCTTCCTCTTGCCTGCTGGGCGTGCTCGAGAAGTTCGAGAAAGCCGATTTCTACATCCCTAAAAGTGTCTACAACGAGGCAATAAGATCAGCCGAAGAGATAAAGAAGTTCAAGTGGAACGGGATAAGAATAAAGGGCCTCGTGGACCAAGGGGTCCTTAAACTCACCGAAGCGAGGGATGAGGCCCTGAAGTTCATGAGGCTGGCCAACAGCCTGTTCTCAAGCAAGAGGAAGAGGATAAAAATAGTCCACCTCGGAGAAGCGGAGTGCGTTGGAGCGCTCATAAAGAAAAGGAAGGGTGTGCTACTGGTCGACGAGCGGAACACCAGAATGCTCATCGAAGACCCGTTGAAGTTGAAGGACTACATACAAACCCGGACAAAACAAAGGATCGAAGTTGACAGGAGAGTGCTCTCGGAACTGAAGGAGCTCGTGGGATGGATACCCATAATCAGGTCCACAGACCTCCTCGCAGCCGCGTACATGGCGGGAGTGTTAAAGTCAGAGGAAGAGCTTGAGGCCGCCCTGCTCTCACTGAAGTACTCAGGGTGTTCTGTCACTTTCGAGGAGATAGAGGAGTACATCAGGATACTGTGATCCCGGATGATAAGCATTGGACTCGTGCAACCAGAGGTTCCCGAAAACTTGGGCGCAGTGGCAAGGGTCATGGCTAACTTCGGCCTGTCTGACCTGAGGATCCTTGACCCGCGGTTTGACATCCTGTGCGATGACGTGAAACGGACTGCAAAACACGCCCAGGCAATCCTTGAAAGAGCAAGGGTCTTCAGCTCATTCAGTGCCATGAGAGAAGGGTTTGACCTGGTGGTAGGGACGACCGGACGTAGAGTGCCAAGACCGAAAGCGCACAGGACGCCGATAACCCCCAGGGAGCTCAAGGAAGTTCTCGCGGACAAGACCCTCATCCTGTTCGGAAGAGAAAGCGTGGGCCTGACGAACGACGAGCTCAAAGCATGCGACATCACCGTCACCATCCCCACCTCCAGAGAGTATCCTGTGCTGAACCTGTCCCACGCGGTAGCAATAATAGCATACGAGCTCTACCAAGCGAAACCGAGAAGAAAGGTTGACGTCTCAGGAGCCGTGACCCTGTTCGAGAGGATGGCCGAAAAGACAGGGTTCAGGAAGAAACAGGAGGCAGTCAACGCGTTCAGGCGTGTTCTCACGACAGCCAGCCAGTCGCAAGTTAACATGATCTCAGGGGTGCTTTCAGAATGCCTGAAAAAAATGAGAGACTGAGTCTTCCCGAGCTCCTAAGATTCCTGCTCGTGCTAGCAGTGTTCGGTGGAGCGCTGGCCACGATTACCACAACAAGGCCTGACTTGACCGTCCTGCAAAGGGAAGTAGGAAGGCACACCGTGTTCATGCTAGGGCTCATGGGCGCCAGCGCAGAGCTCGAGGAAGTGTACGTAAGAATCCCAGAGGGCTCTCCGGAGGTCATAGAAAAGCTCAGGGTGCTGGGACTCACCGAAAAAAACACGTCCCAGGGAGTTGTCATGTACGCTCCCAGACTCAACCCGGAGCTCGAAAGAATAGTCCTAAAGTACGTTGACCACCTCCAGTCACTGGGAGAGCCGGTGTTCCTATCCCGTGCAGTAGTCTCTCTCAAGGACGGGCCTCTTGACGTGGAGATAATCCCCGAATGCACAGGCCTCTTCGGGTTCATGGCAGTAAGTGCTCTAATAATAGGCTACCCGCGAGCAGGGTGGAGGAAAAAAATCCTGGGAGTGGCTGTAGCACTCCCACTAGTGCACCTGGTTAACGTGCTCAGGCTCTCCACCAGCATCCTGTCGGCACACCTGGCGGGTGTGAGCGCGTTCCACTTCACGCACGATCTCCTATGGAAGACTGTCCTGCTAGCGTTCTCGTTCTTGTTCTGGCTGGGCTGGATAAAGTTCTTTCCTGAAGGTAAGCTTTAAAACCCGGAAAATGCTTAGTTGGTCTGAATGCCGGAAAAAAAGAAGAGCACAAAGGATCTTCTCAAGGAAAGTCTTCTTGACCTAGAAGCAGGGCTGAGCACGAAAGCCCATAGAGAGTATGATGTAGCCACTCACGAGGAGCTCAAAGAGCTCATAGAAATCGCGCTCAGGCAGAACAAGAGGATCGCGGAGAGAATAGACTACCTCGCTCAGGTCCTAAGAGAAGCGATCACTCCAGAGGAAGAGCCGAACAAGATACTGTTAGCCCTTGGAAGAAGCCAGGTCGAGGCCCTGGAAGAACTTGAGGAAATGAAGAAGAAACTCTCCCAACTGGAGAAAAAACTGACAGAAGGACAAAAGAAAATTGCTGCCGAGAGAGCCAAGACCCTGTTAGAGTACGAAAAGGCACTGAAAAAGATAACAGAGGAGCAAGCCAAACAGCTCAACGAGCTCGAGAAGAAGATACAAGTGGTAAACCTTCACCTGGCGCTCCTTCCGAGCGGCAAGGACGTGGCAAAACTTGCCGAAAAGATAGAAGAAATAAGCGAAGAGCTTGACCTCCTGTCAGACATGGTGTCTGAAGATCCTGAAAAGGTCAACGCAAGAATAGCCTCATTAAAACAGGAGCTTGACGCCCTGAAAAAAGAAACCGAAAAACAGGAGGAAAAAACACGTGAAGAACTGCTAAAAGGGGTGCTCAAATCCCTTAAAGAGTACGCTGAAAAAACGGACAAGAAAATAGAACTGCTGAAGAAGGCCACGGAAGAAAGCATTTCTGCCAAAATAGACAAGATAGAGAAAGACCTGAAAAGCGTTGAAGAAAAAGTAGAGCAGGACATTGAACTTGACTCACTGCAACCCGAAGAAACCGCTGCGCTGCTAGCATCAATAAAGCAGGACCTTGAAGACCTTAAGCAGAGCCAGAAGGCAGAGGTTCTTCTGAAAAAGATAAGTGAACTTGAGGAGAAGATAGCGTCCTTGAGCGGTAAAGATATCCTGCAGGAAATGGAGAAGCTTGAAAAAAGGGACCTACAGCAAGAGGCCATGCTGAAGGCCCTGGACTCGAAAATAAAGAGCCTGGAAAAAGAGGTCAAAAACTACGAGGACCTCGCCGCTGCAGAACCAGAACAGTTCCAGTACGCTGTCGCGAGGATAAAGCAAGACATTGATAAGCTCTCTGAAAAAATGGACAAGATAAACGCTCAGGCTGACAAGGTAAGCGAGCTTCAGACGCGGCTCGCTTTACTCTCCAGCAGGATAGAAGGCATTGAAAAACTTGTGTCTGAAAAAGTCTACGAGAACATGCTGAAGATGAAAGCAGAAGAGGCGGAGAAGATAGAGGAACTTCTGAGGGAAGTCACTGAGCTCAAGAAAATACTGCAGGGAGTTCCAGAGGAAGCGTTCTCCCTTGGCTCTGACGTTGATGTCCTAAAAGAAAAAATTTCAGAGCTGGAAAAAAGGATAGAAAACATAGAACACACGCCGTCTAAAGAGGCTCTGAGGAAAGAGGTAATGGCAGTAAAACAGGGGACAGGAGAAGACCCTGAAGGAAAAATTTTTGAAGTTCTCTCGGGCATGGGAAAAGGAGAGGAAATTCCTGTCTCGGACATAGCTCAAAAGGCAGGCGTGCCCGAATCAGAGGTCATAAGGGTCGCGGAACAAAATCCTGGGTTCAGGATAGTGGTGGACGAAGGAGTTCTCGGCGCGATCCGCGGGAAGAAAGTGAAAAAACTCTGAAACAAAACGAAACATTTATAAACCCGGGTTTGTTTTTCTTTAGCAACCAATGGAGGTGTAAAAGAGAATGAGGAAAGGAATATCTCCGGTAGTAGCCGTGGTTCTTTTGATAGCCATAGCAGTAATAGCAGCAGTGGCTGTCTGGTTCTGGGTAAGCCCACTGACCGCAAAGCCAGCAACAGCAGGAACAGCACAGAAAACAATCAGCGTCGTCAGCTGTACAATCTCAGGGAACAACGCCAACCTGAAGATAAACAACCCAGGAGGTCTCACAGTAACAGAAGCAGAACTCGCAAGCGCTGACATCTACGAGGCCGGAGCTGCCACAGCTACAGTGACAGACCTAAGTTCTGTGAACCTCAGCACAATCAGTTCAATAAGCCCAGGATCCCAACTGGTAGTAACTCTGAACAACAGTGCTGCAGGACTTCAGACCGGAACACAGTACGAGCTCAGGATAACAGGCTACCCGGATGCTCCGTTCAGCTGCACCTGAACGCAGTGAAAGGGATAAGTAAACTGTTGATAAAACCCTCATATTCCCCTCTCTTCTTTTTTGTTTTTGCGCTAAACAGGGTAATGCCTGGACTTTTACTTTTTCGTGAATTCAAAAAAAGGTGATGAGGGGAGGGGGAATGGCTGGACTGAGAATCCCCTCACGCGTGGTACAGGACCTTCTTGCCTGCCCGGGTCTTCTTCAGGAGACCCCTGTTGTACAAGTTGTTCAGCCTTGCGGAGGCAGCGTTTTTGCCCTTGTACCCAAACCTTCTGCGCACCTGCTCAGCGTCCACGGCCCCAGCTTGTCTGACGAAACGCAGGATCTCCGCGTCAGTCTCTGACAAGCCCCTCTCCACCACAGGAGCCTCTCGCGCGGCAGGCGCGCCGGCAGACAGTTTCTCTGAGAGCTCATCAAGTCTTTTCAGAATTTCCTTGAACAGCAGGTTCGTTTGCTCTCTTTCCCTTGCGAGCCTGTACAACATCAGGCCCAGAGCGGCGGGATCTTTAAATTGTTCCTTGTCGTACTTGAAGTCAAACACCAGAGACTCAAAGTCCTTGTCCGCTGGGTTGGCAGGCAATTTTCCTGTCATGATTCTATCATGATACAATCATATTTAAATGTTTCTGTCTTGACCCGTAACCCTTTTTATTCTCTTACTGTTTTTTCGTTCAGGGTGGCTTGCGGATGGCTGATGGAGTGAAGATTGTCAAGAAAAAGCCGGTCACGCAGTACGTTATGGAAAAGCCGAGTCTGCAGACACTTCTCTCGGACCCCGACTTGGAAGAGATTATGGTCAACGGGCCAGGGACTCCTGTTTTCGTGTACCACAAGGTTTACGGGCAGTGTGAGACAAATCTTGTCATGACGAACGCCCAGATACTAAAGACCATCCAGGATATTGCCAAGAAGAGCGGCGAGACCATCTCACCTCAGAGGCCTTTCATGGACGCGAGGCTTCCTGACGGGAGCAGGGTTAACGCCACACTAAAAGAAGCGACTCCGACAGGGCCGACCATAACCATCAGGAAGTTCAGGTCCAAGCCTTTCTCGATCGTGGACCTCATAAGAGCTGGAACGATGACCCCTGACCTCGCCGCGTTCTTGTGGACCGCTGTGGAAGGCGAGGGAAACTACCCTCTGAACATTATCGTGATCGGAGGAACAGGATCAGGAAAAACCACTACCCTCAACACACTGATAACATTCGTGCCGCCCCAGGAGCGGATTATATGCATTGAGGATACCCTAGAGCTCAACTTCGCGGGCAGGAAGAATGTTGTGAGGATGGAGTCTTATCCTGGAGACCCTGTTCGACCGCCTTTGACCATGAACCAGCTTCTCATAAACGCCTTGAGGATGAGACCAGACAGACTGATCGTGGGAGAAGTGAGAGGAGAAGAAGCGGAAACTCTTTTTAATGCCATGAACGTGGGGCACTCTGCTATGGGAACCCTGCACGCTAACTCTCCTTCAGAATTCAAGTCAAGGCTCACCAATCCCCCTATGAACGTTCCTGAGGACATGCTCCCGCTGATAGACCTTGTCATAACCCAGGCAAGGATAAAAACAGAGTCTGGACTCAAGAGAAGGATACTCTCTGTGGTTGAAGTCACTCCAGGAGAGACCACGATAAGCTTTAACAAAGTGTACGAGTACGATCCTAGGACCGACCAGATTGTCAGGACGGACGTTCCCAGCATAAAAGAACAGGAGCTGGCCAGATTAACCGGCCAGAGCGTGACAGACATAATAGACAAGAGGCGCGAAAAGCAGGAGATAATAGAACTGCTGTTAAAGAAAGAGAGTATGAGCTTCGAAAAGGTTCAAGAAGTGATGTACGAGTACTACTACGAAGAGTAACCTGCAAAACGCTCATTTACCGAAGGCCATCGCCTGCAGTTCCTCTGGAGTTTTCCCGAAGTACTCCTCAAACTTTTTGGTCGTGGTGAGCAGTTTTGTGTTACCCGATTTCTCGGAACGGACTATCCCTCTTGCCTCCAGTTCTTTAATGTACTCGTAGGCCTTGTTTCCTATGACCTTCACGATGTCCGACTGTTTTACAGGTTGTCTGAGGGCTATGAGCGCAAGGGTTCTGAGCACTGCCCTTCCGAGCTCTGGAGAGACGGCCAGGTGCGAGACCTTGTCTATAATATCTCTCTTCACCCTCATGGAGTACCTTTCCCCGAGGCGAACGATCTCCAGCGCCGGGTTCGCCTCATTAAACTCTTTCATCGCGTCCTCTGCGATCTTCAGGAGAACAGGCCCCTGTTCCACGCCCAGTACCCTTGAAAGCGCTTTCAGCGAGAGCGGCTTGGGGGACATGAACAGTGCTGCTTGGAATAATCTTTTCTCCTGTTCGTACAATCCGATCACCTCATGATCCAGGGACTGCGATGAATATTTCACCGAAGACCTGGTCCTGCCAGAGGACTACCCTCTGCTGGGTGGCAAGGTACAACAGGGGGAACAAGGTTTTTATGACCCCTTCCCTCGTTTTTTCAGGCAGGATGTTGGTGAACATGGTCATCCTCCTGGAGTCAAGGGTGCTGACTATTTTTTCGTAGACCTGTTCCACGAGCTTCTTGAACTCTTCCGAGCTCGGGTTGGATAATTCTATCAGGTACTCCGGAATTGGCTCTGGCTCCTTTTTCTTACGCGCGGCCCTCTTTTTCTCCCGTTTTATAACGTCCTCTACCGCGAGCATGAGCTCTTCCAGGGTTATCTTCCTCTTGGTCTCCCTGGTGATCGGAAGCAGGCCAAGGTCCTCCGGCTTGTCAACAGTAACCAGAGGGGTGAAAAAGTTCTCAGGAATGAAGCCCTGCACTTCTTCCTGGCGCAGTTTCCACGAGTCGCTTTTCATACGGAGGAGAATACTCGCGGCGAGCACCGCGTTCGCTGGCACCCAGAGGTTTAGCTCGCGCATCCTCTTTATCTTTTCCAGGAACGAGTGCACGAGCTTGGCAATGTCAACATCCCAAGGGTCTATGTCATTCTCCCTAACGGTCTCCAGAAGAAGATCTTTCCAGTCAGGCCGGCTGGCTATGCTCGCCAAGTCTAGCTCGTGCACCTCAACACCCGGAAGAATACAGGGCATGGAAATATTTAAATATTAGGTGGAACCCTAAAAGGAAGAATGTCCCCGGCCAAAAAGGAGAGGAAGTCTCAGGTGCTCACCTGCCCAAAGTGCGGTGCAGAGGTAAAGGTATCTAATCCTACTGAGGGAAAGTTCGTGACATGCAGGAAGTGCGGCGCCCTGAGCGAGATTATCAAGAAGAGGCGCAAGTACGACCTCATACCCCTAGAGGAGTCAGGAGAAGCGCAGGATATTTCTGACATAGAGTTCAGCATGGATCTTGACTAAAACAACGCTCCTATCAAGAAGCCTACGAGGGCAATGCCCATCGCGGCTAGAGTGTTCCTTCTGACCCTTTCAAGATCTTTCGCCTGGTAAGCGCTGGGCAGGCACAGTAGTGTGATATATGCCGCGGTTATCGCGAACGGGATGAACAACGGGTCGAGATAGTACGGTCCAGGCTGTAGGAAAGGAATGAAGAGAACTATTACGCTCAGTAGCATGAAAAAGGTGGCGTGCCACGCCGCGTTCTTTTCCCCTATGATCACGGGCAGAGTCATCCTGCCTGTCCTCACGTCTCCTGGAAGATCCTGGATGGACTTCAACACTTCCCTCCCGAACCCGAGCAGGAATGCTGAAAGAGAAAGAATGTACGCGGGGCCGGTGATACTGCCCGCGGACGCCGCCTAGCCGAACAGGAATGGGATGGCCATACTCAGGCTTATCGCAAGATTGCCCAACACAGCGACTTTCTTCAGGAACCAGGAGTAGTAGAAGGAGAGTACTGCGAAGAAAAGGGCTATGAAGAAGCATCCCCAGTTTATCAGGGCTGCGGTGAGCACTCCTGCGGGCATGAAGAAAAGGAATGTGGCCAAAGCATGCTTCTCCTGGAGCTCCAGGGAAACGAGAGGCCTGTCCGTCCTTTTGTTCAGCCTGTCTGTCTCCAGATCAAAGTAGTCGTTTATGGCGAACGAACCCATTTCAATGAACAGGGGGGACAGGAAAACTGGGATCATCAAGCTCAGGGGAGGCACTCCTGAAGCGCCCATCACCGCGCCTATCAGTGCCGCGATTCCGAGGAACACCCCGTGCTCTAGCCGGGTAAGCCTCCAGAACGCGCGCGCCTTTTTCAAGAGTGCTCACCTAGCGAGGCTCTCCCAGAGCACTTCCTCCTTCGGGTTGACCACTATCCCCTTGTCAGTTATCTTGTAGGGATGCAGTTTCTTGTCGTGGTCAGTTCCTCTCATCTTTCTTATGAATATGACCCTCTGAGGGGGCTTGAAGTACAGTGCGATAACCCCGTCAGTTATGAACTCTTCAACCCCGAACCTGGAGAACTGGTCCCTCTTCCCGAAGGTCTCCGAGGTAAGAACAGTAGTGCACTTCAGTTCCTTCAGCTCGTCAACCAGCCTGAACAGGGAGTACCTGAGTTGTGACTCGCTCGGCATCCACATCCCGAAAGCAGTGGTGGAATCTATCACGAGCCTCTTTGCCTTGAGCTCGTCCACCAGCTCCTTTATTTTCGCTATCTCTTCGTCAAACCTTCTCGCAAACTCCGAGGGCTTTATCATCCCGACCCTGTAGAGTCTTATGAGCCCTTCATGCTCGTACTTTGCAAGATCCCACCTGAAGTTCCGCACGTTCCACCACAGGTTGGTGACCCCTTCTTCCAGGGTAATGTATATGCCAGGGTCGTTGTACAATGCGGCCCCGTTGTAAATGTACTGCATTGCGAAGATAGTCTTCCCAGTACCTGCTCCTCCTGAAACAAGAACGCTTGCTCCTGGAAGGAACCCTCCCCTTAGAAGAGGGTCGAGTCCCGGTATTCCTGTGGCTACTCTGTCCATGAAGCTGATAACGGAAACAAGGTTTATAAACTTTAACCCTCTTCTTTGAGATCATGGGAGTGTACGAGGATTTTGTTGACCTATCATACAATCCTTCTGAAAGGGATCTTGTTTGCACGTTTGAACTGAGCCCTTGCACCAGGAGGGCTGCGGGAGCGGTCGCGGCAGAATCCAGTATAGGAACCTGGACAAAGCTCACCACCCTTTCTGAAAAAACCAAGAAACGGCTCATGGCAAGGGTATTCTACATGGATGGGAAAAAGATCAAGGTGGCCTATCATCCTGAACTGTTCGAGGAAAACAACATGCCCCAGATACTAAGCTCGATAGCAGGAAACATTTTTGGTATGAAGGAAGTGAAAAAACTCAGGCTCTTGGACGTGAGGTTTCCTAGGAGGATAGCAAAATCCTTCCCAGGCCCTGCCTTCGGGATAAAAGGGATAAGAAAACTCACTGGAGTGAAGCACAGGCCGCTCATAGGGACCATAGTAAAACCGAAACTAGGCCTAAGCCCTGAAGAGCATGCCCGGGTCGCGTACGAGGCTTGGGTAGGAGGATGCGACATAGTCAAGGATGATGAGAACCTCAGCAGCCAGAAGTTCAACAGCTTCCTGAAAAGAATTGAGGCCACGCTCAAAGCAAAGAGAAAGGCCGAGAAGGAGACCGGAGAGGTCAAGATATACATGCCCAACGTGACCGCGGAGACGAAGGGAATGCTCAGGAGGGCTAAAGAGGTAAAGAAAAGAGCGGGAGAGTACGTCATGGTTGACGTTCTGACCGCGGGGTTCGCGGGAGTGCAGACCCTGAGGGAAGAGGAGCTGGGCAGAGTGATTCACGCTCACAGGGCAATGCACGCGGCCCTAACCCGGAGCAGGGACTTCGGTATCAGCATGAGCGTGCTCGCCAGAGTGTTCAGAACAATAGGAGTGGACCAGCTGCACGTGGGCACAGGGGTTGGCAAGATGGCGGAAGGCAGGGACAAGGTCCTGGAAAACGTTCATGCCCTGACTGACGAGTACTACAACATCAAAAAAACCCTGCCAGTGGCTTCAGGAGGACTGCATCCAGGGATGGTTCCTGACTTGTTCAAGATTTTCGGTAAGGATGTGGTGATACAGGCAGGGGGAGGAGTACACGGGCACCCGAAGGGAACCCGGGCAGGAGCAGTGGCGCTGAGGGCAGCGGTTGAAGCCGTCGCGCAGGGAGAAACACTGACATGGGCTGCTGCAAGAACCCCTGAACTTCGGGAGGCTCTAGCGCACTGGAAAACGAGGACAAAGAAATAAATACCACTGACGACAGAATTATTTTCAGTCCTGCAGGAAGAGGTGTTGTGTTGATGGAAATGAGAAAAGTTTGCCCGATCTGTTTTTCAGAAAGAGGATTTTCAGTAGTGCTCGAAAAAAGGGACGAGCTCTACCTGTGCCCGTACGAGAAAAGCCACGTGTTCAGACTGGACGACAAGGGTAACCTGATAAAAACAAGGGTATTCTAAAAGGTTGCCTTTTAGAGGAGAATACTCGTCAAACCCGTACAGGTAAGGGAACGGGTTAAAAAACGCTTTCTGTTTATTCTCCTGGGCATGAGAGTGTTCTTCAGGCATGACAGTCTTAGGAAGGGACAGGAGACAATAATACGCGAGGTCGCGAGAACCGTTGTAGACAGGGACCATCTTCTCCTGCAGGCGCACACAGGGCACGGGAAGACCGATGCGGTCTTGTCCGCAGCAGTTTCAGCAGCCCTGGACCAGGGAATGAGGGTCTTGTTCCTTACTCCGAAAAAGAGCCAGCACGCCCTCGCGATACAGGTGATTAAGGACCTTAACGAGAAGCACGGGCTTGAACTATCCGCTGCTGATGTCTTAGGGAAGAGGGAGTACTGCCTTTCCAGGGCCAGGGAGGTAAGCGAGTTTTACGAGTACTGCAGCCTGCTGAAGAAAAGGGGGCTATGCCCCTACTATTCAGAGTACAGGAGAGCCGGCGGGCCTGACTTGCCCCTCGTGAGAGGGAAAAAAGAAGTGCTGAACGCGTGCAGGAGAGCAAGGATTCCACCCTGTCCCTACGAGGTGCTCCTTGATTCCGCGCAGGACGCTGACGTGATCGTGGCAGACTACAACTACCTTTTTTCTGGCATAAGAAAAATTTTCCTGGCAAGAACCAGAATCTCCCTGCCAGAAACGATACTGGTCGTGGACGAGGCTCACAATCTTGCCGACAGGGTCAGGGACAACATGAGCGCCACCCTCACTAACAGCACTCTGCAAAAAGCGGTGCGAGAAGCCAGGGAGCTGGGAGAAGACGCGGGAGAACTTGAGGCCCTCACAAGGATTATACCCTCCTACGCGGAGGATCCTGAAACGATAATGGAAAAACCAGAAGTGCCCTGTCCAGACCTGAAGAACCTTTGGCGTCTGGGAATGGAGTGGCTAGAGTCCCACGAGAAAAGCAGCCTGCTGAAAGTCTGGTCTTTTTTCATGGCGTGGGAACAGGAGGGTCCTGAGTTTTTCAGGATCCTGAGAAAAAAGGAGAGAGGATTCTCTCTTTCAGTAAAGTGCCTTGATCCAGGGAACGTCACAGAACACGTTTTCTCGAAAGCGGGAGCAAGCATCCTAATGTCAGCCACGCTCTCCCCTTTTGATATCCACACGCGACTTCTCAGGATAAGAGAGCACAGGACACTGTCTGTTCCTCCTGTGTTCCCCCCTGAGAACAGGCTCTGCCTGGTCTCAAGCGCTTCCACCAGCAGGTGGTCTGAAAGAAGTGATCAGGAGTACGAGAGGATGGCAAGAATAGCGTCAGAACTCAAGAGAGTGACCCCCGGGAACACTGTCGTGTTCTTCCCAAGCTTTGAGTTCATGAAAGAAGTCAGCTCTCGCACGCGGACCGCGCACGTCTGCCAGGCGGCGCAGGGCGTTGGAGGCGTGCTAGACTCGATGGGAGGGGAGGGGAATGCCCTGGTCTACGCGGTCTCAGGAGGAGTGCTCGCAGAGGGAGTGAACCTGCCTGGAGTCCGAACGGTAGTGGTGGCGGGACTGCCGGTGCCGTCTCCTGACCCTGAACAGCTCGCGCTACAAGAGTACTACGAGAGGATGTTCGGCAGAGGGTACGAGTACGCGTTCTTATACCCTGCCCTGAGAAAAGCGTTGCAAGCGGCAGGGAGGTGTATTAGGGGAGAAAAGCAGAAGGGAGTCATAGTGTTCCTGGACCACAGGTTCAGGAGGTACCTGCCCATGATACGGAATTATTATCCTGACGCCAGGCTCGCGGGAGATCCCGTGCCCATGGTTCAGGAGTTCTGGAGTGTTAGAGCATCCTGCGCGCGGTCAGGATCCTCTTCTCCAGAGAGTAGAATCCTATGACTAACAGCAGGAACACCGCCTCAGCCACAAAACCCGTGGCCAGCCCCGCGAACAGCACGAGCGACCTGACGGGCCTGAGGCTCAGTCCCTCCCCAATCCTCTTTTTCCCGGACTCTGCCTCCAGAACCGCGCTAGCATAACTGGCCAGCACAACAACGCATAGCGTGAACACCCCGGGAAAAGCAGGCACGATTCCCGCAAGGACCACGCTGGACAACAGGGTCATATCCACGATCCTGTCCGCGGTCTTGTCAAAAAAGCTTCCGAACCTTGACTTCTTCCCTTTCACCCTGGCAACCTGGCCGTCAAGGGCGTCCAGCAGGCAGGACAACCCGAAAAACCCTGCTGCTAGAACAAGCCTGCCTTCCAGCACGAGGTATCCTGAAAAGAACGCGAGGAATACCGAGAAGAGGGTGATCATGTTAGGAGAGAGGGGACAGTACCCTGCGATTCCTGAAAACACCTTTGACTCCAGCTGCTCTTTTAGTTTAAGGTATTCCATGGTACCAGCCTGTCACGTACTCGATCCCATAGTACGCAGCGTATGATATTAAAATGTACTTGACTATTTTTCCAGCGGCCGTGACCGCAAAAAACCTTCTGAAGGAGTAGTTCACCACACCGCAGAACAGGCCGATTAAGTCAAAAGGAAGTGGGGACACCGCGAACACGAATATTATAACCTCTGCACCGTACTTCTGAAAGTACTCTCTGACCACCGCCAGTTTTTCCTCAAGATCATATTTTTTTGAAGCTAGTTTTTCCCCACCATAGGCCATCCAGTAGGACACTGTCTCTCCCACCGCTGCCCCGAGCCCTGCGAACACTCCTAAAAGAATAGGGTCGAAGAACTTGGACGCTGCCATGGCTGCCACGACCAGGAACCCGGGGGTCGGCAGGAAGAGGGTGGCCGAGGACAAGACGCCTGCCAAGAATGCTCCAACGTAACCGAGGGAGTACAACACTGAAAGGTCCATCGGAAAATGCTTAGACCACAAGCGATATATAAACAGTTCTATTCTTATCCATTATGAGCATGGTACTTCAGCTCGGCGTGTTCATCAGCTCGTTCGATCCCGAGAAGGCGGGAAAAGCCGCGAGGGCAGTGGCGAGGAAGGTCAACGGCAGAATAGGGTACTACCAGTCCAGGATCCCGCTGTCCACCACCCTCCTCACCCCAAGGCAGGGAAAAAGAACCGATCCTTCAAAGGCGAATCACGTGATCGTGACCGCAGAAGGTGAGAAGATCCTTGAGCTTTACGGTACTCGGGCACGGGCTTCTGGCAGGCTATACCGTAATGACCCTGCACTGGTCAGGATCCTCGCGGATCATGATGTGTACACTTTTGAGTCCTTCAAGAAACGGCATCCCGGAGTGAGGGACTTCATGCTCTTCGCGGGAACAGCGCTCATCATCCTGGGGCTCCATAATGCGGTAGTTTCCTAGCCGAACGCGCTGAACGCCTGCCTGAACTTTTTCGGGAGCCTGCTCGTGGCAGTATACTCCTGATGGAAAAGGGTTTTAAACGCTCGTAAGGGAATGATAGATCATGGCGTACAAGTACATCGTCACCAGCGCGCTGCCTTACGTTAACTACGAGCTGCATCTTGGGCACTTCGCCGGTTGTCTCCTGCCCGCAGACGTTTACTCCCGGTTCCTGAAACAAAAAGGAGAAAAGTGCGTCTACGTGTGCGGTACTGACGAGTACGGTACTCCTAGCACTATTGAGGCTGAAAAGGAAGGGATTCCTGTAGAAGAGCTTGTCAGGAAGAATCACGAGAAGCAGCTTCAGGCCGTGAAAGGGTTTAACCTGGACCTTGACATTTTCTCTGGAACTTCCCTCGCAGGAGAAGAGCACGTGAAGACCGTCCAGGAAATGTACGAGAGGATGAAAGCAAACAACTACATATACAAAAAGGAAATAGAACAACTGTACTGTCCAAAGTGCGAGAGGTTCCTGCCGGACAGGTACATCCAGGGAACATGCCCCTACTGCGGCGGGAAGGCAAGGGGGGACCAGTGTGAGGAGTGCAACAAAGTCCTGGACCCCACGGAGATACAGGAGCCCAAGTGCATAGTGTGCGGGACCACCCCTGAAATCAGGAAGACGGAGCACGCGTTCTTTGAACTGAGCAAACTGGAGGACCAGCTGAAGGAATGGGTGGAGAACAACAAGCACTGGCCGGCTAACGCGAGGAACACTGCTCTCGCGTGGATAAAGCAGGGTCTTAGGGACAGGGACATAACAAGGAACATGAGCTGGGGAGTCCCGGTTCCAGACCTTCCAGGACAGGTGTTCTACGTCTGGTTTGATGCGCCAATAGGGTACATCACGTTCACTAAGCAGATAGACAGGGAAAACTGGTGGCATGATGCGAACACCAGGATCGTGCACTTCCTTGGAAAGGACAACATCCCCTTCCACACGATAATGTTCCCTGCAATGCTAATGGCTGATGGGACATACACCCTCCCCTACCAGGTAGTGGCACAAGAGTACCTTAACTACTCTGGAGGAAAGTTTTCAAAATCAGCGCGCAGGGGGCTCTTCGCTCTTGATGTCCTGGAACTGCTTCCAGCAGACTACTGGAGGTATTACATAATTTCTGTGCTTCCCACGTCCCATGACACTGACTTTACCTGGGAGGACTTCCAGCAGAAGATAAACTCGGAACTGAACGACACTCTCGGGAACTTCGTGCACAGGACTCTCATATTCACCAAAAAGTTTCTGGAAAACAGGATACCTGGTCCAGAGGGGCTCACGCCGGAAGACGAGCAGGTCATAGCCGATGCAGAGGCGGCGTTCAGGAAAGCAGAAGAACTCTTGTACAACATACGGCTGAAGGAAGCGCTTGACAGAGTAATGGAGATAGCAAGAATAGGCAACAGGTACCTGACAAGAGAGGAACCCTGGAAAAACAAGGACAGGATGGCCCCCGTCGTGCACACGTGCCTCCGGCTTGTCAAGATGCTGGGGATAGCGTTAGACCCGTTCATTCCAGAGTCCGCGGGAAGGATAAGGGAATGGATAGGGGTTGACACCAAGGAATGGGACAAGGCATTAGAGCCCATTAAAGCAGGGACCCAGGTGGGCGAGTTCAAGCCCTTGTTCTCCAAACTGGATAACAAAAAAATAGAAGAACTTCGGAGAAAAGTGGAGGGAGGAGATGAGAACGTGATAGAGTACTCTGACTTTGAAAAGCTTGATCTCAGGATCGCGAGGGTTGAGTCTGCTGAGAAGGTGCAGGGAGCTGACAAGCTCCTCAAGCTAGATCTTGATCTTGGAGAAGAAAAACGGACAGTGGTCGCGGGAATAGCCCCGTACTATTCTCCAGAGGAGATTGTTGGAAAGAAGATAGTTTACCTGAAGAACCTCAAGCCAAGAAAGCTCAGGGGAATAGAATCCCAGGGCATGATACTGGCCGCAGAAGACGAAGAGGGAAGAGTGGCCTTGCTCACTGTGGACAGGGAAATCGGCCTGGGGGCTAAGGTGGAGTGATTAGGATGAGGAACGAGGATGTTGTGGAACTTCTTGAAAAAAGGATAGACCGCCTGGAAAGAGGTGTGATCAGAGGCAGGGGGCGTGTTCAAGGAGACCTTGAAAGGATTGAAAAACTCGTTAAGGCATGTCTGCTTGTCTCCTGCGCGGTGCTCTCTTTTCTGATAGGCCTTTTCATCAGGAGCATGTTATCTTGATATCTTTTTCTTGGCGTCCTCCAGGCCTATCCTGAGTATAACCTGGGGAGTTCCTTTTTTGAACCGTATCCCTCCGAACACGCTCGTCATGTGGAACGGGTCCTCGGGAGACATCCTCATCTCGGACAGGATTGTCCCAACGAGCCTGCTGGCGCAGGACCCGCAGACCCTCGCCTCGTCAGCCACAGTAGAAGAGGGTGTGACGTCTCTTAGGATCCATTCCACGCTTTCATCAATCTCTTTCTTGCACAGCCCGCACAACACCATTTGTGAGTATAAAGGACGTAATTTTATTTAATTGTTCCGTTTTGTTTTTAAACCAGAAAACCCTTTTCTTGGACCATGGAAGTGCTGTTGCCTCTGACGCTCGTAGGAGTCATAATCCTCATAGGCTTTGTGGGAGAGTTAATATTCAAGAAAACGAACATCCCTAACATTATATGGCTCATGATAATCGGCCTGATACTCGGACCAGTGCTCCACGTTGTGGATTCTAACCTGTTCCTGAACGTTTCAGAACTGGTGGCTGCGATCGCGATTATAATGATCCTTTTTGACGGCGGGATGAACATGAAACTGGAGGTCCTCCTCAGGGAGACCCCGAGAACATTTCTCCTGACAGTCACGTCATTCACCCTAACAATGCTGGCCGTGATGACGGTCATGGTCGCGCTGGGGCACGAGCCCCTTAAGGGCCTTTTGCTGGGGGCGATAATCGGGGGCACCAGCTCTCCCATAGTCATCCCGATAATAACCGGGCTGTCTGGAGTCAGCGACAAGACAAGAGTGCTCCTGTCCCTGGAGTCCGTGCTCACGGACGTCCTGTGTATAGTAACCGCGATATCAATAATAGGAATGCTCACTCCAGGGCACGCTGTCAGCTCTCCTGCTCAAGCCCTCGCGAGCACCTTTTCTGTCGGGATAGTTCTTGGGATGACGGTAGGGGTCTTGTGGATCCCGATAATGAGGAAGATGGTCAAGTACGAGTACTCGTACTTGCTGGACTTAGCAGTGCTGTTCTTACTGTACACTCTTGCTGAGGCTAGCGGGGGAAGCGGTGCGCTGGCGTGTCTGATGTTCGGTATTGTGCTGGGCAACGGGAAAAAGGTCCTGAGCATGCTGCAGTTCAGGGAACTCGGTTTCCAGATAGACGAGACAACCAAACAGTTCCATTCTCTCATAACCTTCCTTATAAGAACGTTCTTCTTCGTGTACATAGGCCTTCTTGTGAACGTGCAGGACCTTGGCAACATCCTGCTCGGGCTCGCGCTGGTCGCGGTAATCCTTGCCGTAAGACCAGTGGTCGTGCACGTCACGATGAGGGGGGTTAAAGAAATAAGAAAAAGGGACAAGAGGATAATGAGCTACATGATCCCAAGGGGCCTTGCGGCAGCGGTTCTAGCGTACCTTCCCGTGTCAAAGGGAATTCCGGGTACACAGGGCTTTGCGGACATAACATTCACTGTCATACTCGCCACGACCGTCGCGGCAACAATAGGAATAAGCCTGGAGAAGTTCAGAGAGAAAAAGAAAAGGAAAAGGAAAAAGTGAATGAAAGAAGGCCCTTTTGAGGGGCTCACCTCTTTTTAGGCCTTCCTCTCTTCGGCCTGAGGTCCTTAAGACCCCTGTGCCTGCCGCAGCTTGGGCAGGCCCATACCTTCTCGTACGTCCCGACGTGTTTTATTCCCACTCTCTCGTCAAAGTATGTGAACGACCGTTTCACGGTTCTTATCGCCTTGTCGCGCGGGACCCTTCTCCCGCAAAAGGCGCAGATCACGTACTGCGCTCTTCCTTTCACGCTATCACCTTCTTACAGCCAATCATTCCGATCACCTCAGTTTATTCCTGCGTTCCTTTTTTTAAGCTTTTTCAGGAGAGAGGTTTTGCGGGGATCTCCAGCGTCCGCGTTATGCTCTTCGCGAGGGTTTCAGCGTGCCCGTGCACTGTGTACACAATGTCTGGACTGCATTCCTGCACGAAGGAGATTATGTCCTCGTAGTCCGCGTGGCCGGAGAGCCTGAAGATCTTGTCCGCTCGGTAGAACGGCTGGCCTGATGCTACCGCGGTCCTAACACGCGTTCCAGACTGCCTGGAGAGAACTTCCGCGGTCCCGCGGGAGGCCATTCTCGGCGGCACTACTGCGACGAACTGGCCCGCAAGAAGGTCAGCGCCCTCCTCTGACAGCGTGTTGTAGTACTCCAGGCTCAGTCCTGTTTTGTCTGTAACGTCCGCTATCCTTGGGTGTACTACTGGGACGATGCCAGCCAGGTTTAGAGCATGAATGACCTCTTGGGCCTTTCCGAGCGCGTAGGCCCCGAAGAGCACGCTCTCCCCACTGTCTAGTGACTCAAGGACCCATTCTCCTATTTTCTTGTACTCCTCCAGGGGGTCAGGGAAAGCAGTTCCCTTGAGACCGTACGTTGCTTCCACCACCAGAACGTTACAGTCAACAGGCTCTGCCTCTCCGAACAGGGAGGGCCTTGGTCTGAAGTCCCCTGTGTAAAGGACGCTCTCGCCGTTCTCCACAAAGAACATTGCGGACCCTGGCACGTGCCCCGCGTTCAGGGACGTGATCTCGAACTCGTTGAAGCTGGCTTTCTCGCCGTAGGACAGAGGTTCTCCCTGAAGTCCCGAGACACGAAGGGTTTCCTCCGTGGCCATGATCGTGGCGTGGTGCTTCCTAACATGGTCAGAATGTGCGTGGGAAATGAGCACGTCCCCTTTCCTGACCCTGAACTGAGGGTCTATGAATACTGAACCAGAGGATGCTTCAAGTACTATTCCTGGAGAAACCCTCATGCGGAGATTAAAAGGAGGAGAGGGTTAAAAAGGGTTTTGTCTTTTTCAGAGCTCTTTTTCTATTTTCTCGTCAGTGTCCGCGTCTGCTTTCGCCTGTTCCACCAACTGCTTCAGGTATTCTCTTGTTTTCATGTCTTCCTCTTCTTCTTTTTCAATGTTCTTTTGTCTTACGTAGTAGAACGCTCCTGCTACTGCAAGCCCTGCCACGAGAATGCCCAGCAGGAAGGATCCTCCCACGTAGAAGGCTCCGGTTATCCCTATCCTTTCTCCTGCCAGGACCGTGTCAACCGCGGCTATCTCTTCCCCGTCCTTTACGAGCGCGATCCTAACGTCTTGCTTGCTGAAGTCGTTGGTGCGTATCTTGATCCTTATGGTCCTGAGTTCTGAGCCCTTGAGGCTGAAGACAGTGTCTCCTTCCACTTCCCAGCCCTCAGGGAGACCCTCAACGTGCACTTCCACGTTGTTGAGGTCGGTTACTTCGTTGTTTTTGACTTTTAGGACTATCTCGTACCCGACTGTCTTTCCGTCTTCCTCGAGCTTGTCCTCTGACACCATTGTCATTTCAACGCTTCCCTGGTACGAGTACTTTTCAACCACGTGCAGGAGCACGGAATCGCTGTCTTCAAGATCTCCGGACGCTGCCTTGAGGGTTATCTCGTAGTACCCTACTGGGTAGTCCTTGGGCACGGTTATTTTAACTGGGAGCACCTTTTTCTCGTGGGGGAACACCGTGAACCCGCTTACGGGGTACTCTGGATTCAGCCTTTGGCTCACGTCCCCTGATATTAGAACGTTCTTCAGGGGGGTGTCCCCATTGTTCCTTATCAGGAAGTACAGGGTCTGGGACTCTCCCTGCTTGACTGTTATCTCTCTGTACTCTGACTTGAGCTCGAGCTGGTTCTTGACATGCTCCTGAGTGTTCTGCGGCTCTTCACGCTGGACGTACAGGCCCCTGTAGTAGTAGTCTTTTTCAGGGGTCTTGAAAGTGACGTACACAGGGTACTTGTCACTGTTAGCAGAAGAGGGGATTATCACAAAAAGGTCAACGTACTTTACTCCTCCTCTTCCGAGCGTGAAGTGCTGGTCATCAGCGCTCATGTACCATCCTGCTGCTGTGCTCACTTCCACCTCTACTTCCTCTGTTGATGTCGCGTATACCTTGAACTCGTAGTGAGCGGGATTTGAAGCATCCCCTGCCACCTGCACGGGATCAGACTGCAGGGTCACGAAGATCTCGGAAAATCCTATCCCGAGCAACATAATGCCCGCCAGAACAAAGCTCGTCCAGCGCATAAAATCACCTTGTAACTATTTGTGTGTGGTAACATATTTAAAGGTTGCGGTTAATAATATATATGCCAGGGGATTTTTATGAAAACCATGGAAGAATCTCTCAGGGGCCTCGGATTCAACCAGTACGAATCCCGCGTTTACCTCTCGCTCCTGCAGCACGGGCCCTTGACTGCTTCTGAAGTTAGTTCAAAAGCAAAAATCCCCAGGCCAAGAGTCTATGATGTGCTAGAATCACTGGCAGACAGAGGAATAGTTCTCGTGAGCCCAGGAAGGCCCAACAGGTTCAAGGCTGTTGACGCCAACACCCTTGTAGAGATCCTGAAAAAAGAAGAACGTGAAAGGCTTGAAAAGAAGTTCCAGAAGTACGAGAGAATAAAACAGGAGATATCAGGAGTTGCCCCCAAAGACAAGGCGGGTGGAGAAAACGTATGGCTGCTCAAAGGAGAAAAAGCAGTACACACCAAAATAAGAGAGATAATAGACAACTCCAAAGAAGAGATAATAATAGCAGGGAACAAGAACTCTATCGCTAGAAAACTTTCCCTGCACGGGGATGCACTAGAAAACGCCAGAAAGAGAGGGGTCAAGATAAGAATAGTCAGCACAGAACACCACAAGGGAATCCCGGAAGAAACCATCAAACTGCCCGCGCCCAGGATGGTCATAGGCGATGACCACGCCGTACTCTTCCTGCACGAAAAAGAGTACAACAACGTTCTGCTTCTCAAAAGCAAACACCTGGCCAACGGACTAAAATCGATGATCAAAAAGAGGTAAGCGGGCCCAGGGGGATTCGAACCCCCGATCTACAGCTCTCTCCGATTGCTCCAATTCTTTTCCGCGAGCGCTTTTCTTGGAAAGAAAAGGGCTCTTAGGAGGCTGTCGCCCTATCCAGACTAGGCTATGGGCCCTTCCGAGAATATTTTACTCCGACACCCAGTTTTAAAGCTTTCGGACAGCGAGCAAAAAGGCCGCGGTAACAGACAAGATCGCGGAAAAAGTGAACGCGGCCGAAGGAGCAAAAGCTTGCCAGAGCACCCCAAAGATTATGCTAGCGGCCATCCCGGACACTCCAACCACTGTCTCGTACGCTCCCAGAGCAAGCCCTCTTTCACTGGACGAAGACAGCACTGAAGCATATGCCCTGGAAACCCCGTCGTACAAGGCCCTGAAAATCCCGAAAACAACGAACAGAACCGGGGCCAGAGCAGGACTAACCGCAAAGCCGATCATGACCGCTGAATAGAACAGGAAACCTGTGACAAGCGTCTCCTTCAGGCCGAACCTGTCTGCAAGAACGCCCACCGGGAGCGAGGACATGGAGTAGACCGCGTTCAGGACGAGATAGAGGAGAAGGGTGTCCTGAACGCTCACGCTCATCGAAACAAATAGTACGAGGAATGCCACGGAAGCGTATCCTGCCCCGAAGACCGCTGAAGCTGCAAGGAACCACTTCATCCCAGGGCTGAGCCCACTCAGGGCAGAGGCAAGCCCTTTCCTTTCTCTTTTAAACTTTTTCTCGCGGACCAACAGTAGTAATGACACGGCCGCGGCTCCTGGAACCAAAGACATCAGGAATATCTGCCGGTACGAAAACCCTGCTGACAGAACAGCAAACGCGAGGAGAGGACCTATGACCGCGCCCGCAGTGTCCAGAGCCCTGTGAAGACCAAACGCTCTCCCCCTGTACCTCTTGTGAGTATAGTGTGAGATCAACGCATCCCTAGGAGGATCGCGTATCCCCTTACCCACACGGTCAAGAGACCTGACGGCGAGAACGTGAACCCAGTTCCCTGCCAAAGCGTAGAAAGGCCTGGAAAACGCTGAGAGGAGGTATCCTGAGAAAAGATAGAGCCTGCGCTTCCCGGTCCTGTCGGACAAGTGCCCGGAGAACGTTTTAAGAACCTTGCTGACCACCTTGGCGAATCCTTCAACGAACCCCAGGGCCGCAGCTCCCGCTCCCAGCGTGCTCGTCAAAAACAAGGGAAGCAGGGGGAAGACCATGTGTGCAGCGATATCATTGAACATGCTGACGAGTCCGAGGATCCAGATCTCCCGCTTTATCCCCTTCATCAAGCACCCTAACTCAACAGCTCTTTTTATGCCTTTGCAGGGAAAAACGTTTTAAACGAGCCAGACCTTTTCCCCACCATGGTAAGGGACATAAGGCCTGAGAAGTTCCTGTTGCTCGCTGTGCTCGTGGCGTTCGTGGCAGCAGGCTCAACATACATCATGATCCTACAGGCGCAGGCCAACGGGAACTACCTTAGCAGGAGGATTGTCGTGCTCGAGTGCACTGGGAATTCTCTGAAGATCGTGAGCAGGGGAACCGGCTTTCAAGGAGGCTATGCCACAGTATACAAGGTGAACGGAGAGAAACTTTTCACAGTAAAGGTTCCGGCCATGGGTGCTGACGAAACAACCGTGATACCCTTGCCGGGAAGACTTCCTGAGGGAGAGTACGTTCTCTCAGACGACGTGGGAGAAGTAAAGTTCAGTTGCTATTAAAAACCACGTTGCTCTAAGATAATACCGCGAGATGAAGAAATGTACAACCGCTGAAAGCGTGATGATAAAAGCCGGCTGATCGCATGATACAACGGATAGCATCAGGAGTTAAGGGCCTTGATGACCTGCTACAGGGAGGAATCCCAAGCCAGACCCTCCTCCTCGTGACAGGACCCCCAGGGTCTGGGAAAAGCACTCTCAGTACCGAGATAGCAGGGAACATACTAAAAAGAGGGGGAGGAGTCGTGTACGCAATAACCTCCGACACTCCCAACGGCGTGAGGAACAAGTTGAGGATAAGGGGATACGAGCCTCCCGAACCAGAGTCCCTGAAGATCGTGGACTGTTTTTCGTGGAGGTACGGCAAGCCTGGAGAAAACGGGATAAGGAACCTCACAGACCTGAACGGGCTGAGCCTGAGAATAAAAGAAGGACTCGCCGCCCTCAAGGACAAGAAGGAAGTGCTGCTGGTCATCGACTCCTTGAGCGACTTCCTCATGTACTCTGAGAAAAATTCAGTGTACAAGGCCCTGCAGATAATCTCAGGAGAGGTAAAAAGAAAACAGGGCAGGTTCGGGCTCGTCGTGCTGGAAGAAGGGATGCACACCTCTGATGTGTTGAACACCGTGTCATACATCATGGACGGAGTAATCCAGATGAAGATGGAGGGAACTAAAAGGCTCCTGAGAATAACCAAAATGGTTGAAACCAATCATCCTCTTAACTGGATAGAGTACGAGATAAAAGGAGGGGTTGAGATAATATGCGTGAGAGAGTTCTTCAAGTGACCGTTAGGCTGCTGCAGGCGATAAAAAATAATAACGGCAAGCTCCTGCTGTCCGCGTGCATAGCACTGCTTTCCCTAATGCTCCTCCACACATTCTTCGGAGGAGTCATGCTGAACATTACCGTGCTAAAGATAGCGCAGGTGCTCTGGTTCTTCGCGGCAGCGTACCTCCTGTACTTTGTTCTAAAAGCATACCTTGCCTTCAAGGAAACGTCCTTGCTCGTCGGGCTCGTGGGCTTCGTCATAATAACGTTCGCGTACGGGGCGGCTAGCATGGTCATCCTGACTAACGCGTACTCTCTGACAGTAGAAACCCTTCTTAACGTTGTCGTGACAATCGGTTACGCGCTCATAGCAATCGCATCGGGGTGGTTGAAATGATACCTGCCGTAATAGAATTGTATGCATCGTTTACGCTCATGCTAGCGATAGTCTTCGGGATAACCAGCATGATCCAGTACAAGAAGTACAAGTCCAAGAAACTTGGGCTGCACCTCTGGAGCAGTGTAGCGTTCCTCGTCCTGTGCGCTCAGGAGATAATCTCCTTCTACTGGCTCATGTCCAGCGTCCTGTTCGGGTATCCTCTAGCATACTGGCCCTGGCACCTGCAGGCGCTCGTAGTGCTCTTCGCGCTTAACCTGCTCGGACTGAGCATGACCGGAAAGATTTACGACAAGTGGTGATAGGGATATACGACCTAGAACTTGAAAAGTTGAAGAAGATTATTTTGGAAAGGAATGCTAAGAGAGTCCTCCTGCAGTTCCCAGAGGGTATGAAAAAAGAGTCCCTTGAGGTCATGCGGGAACTGTCAAGTGTTTGCGAGCCGGTGCTGTCAGTGGATCCCTGCTTTGGAGCGTGTGACATACGAACCATTCCAGAAGCAGACCTAACGGTCCATTTCTGCCATACTAGAATGGTAGAAGACGAAAGAGTAGTCTACGTGCCGTGCTTTTCGGACGCTGATCTCATTCCGGTCGTGAAAAAAGCATTGCCTCTGCTCCCGAAGACAGTTTCTCTGGCGACCACAGTACAGCACGCGCACAGGATAGAAGAGGTCAGAGAGTTTCTGGAGTCAGAGGGGTTCAAGGTCCTGCTTTCCAAGGGAAATGGCATGGAGTATCCTGGCCAGGTGCTCGGGTGCAATTTCTCTGCGGTTCAGGGACACGAGTCTCAGGCTATACTGTTCATAGGCTCTGGCAGGTTCCATCCTCTTGGGGCCGCGTACTATACGAGAAAAAGGGTTATTGCCGCGGACCCCAGCAGTATGCTGGTGCAGGAAATCCTGCCTGACCAAGCACAAAAAGAGAAGTACGCGAGGATCTCAAAAGCATATGATGCAAGGGTATTCGGAGTTGTCGTGTCAACAAAGCCCGGCCAGAAGAGGTTTTCTGTCGCTCAAGAGCTGGCCGAACAGATGCGTGGCAGGGGAGCGCAGGCTTTTGTTCTTGTGGGCGACATGATAACCCCTGATGTTCTTGACTATCTGCCGTTTGACGCGTTCGTCATAACCGCGTGCCCCAGGATAGTAATAGATGACTGGAAGAACTACAAGAAGCCAGTGCTCCTGCCAGAAGAGGCTGTAGAACTTCTGAAGATCACTCAAGGATAACTGTTCCAGAATGGTGCTTTCCCAGGATCGCATTTTTTACATCATCAAGATTTCTCCCGCTCACGAAGTGCGCTTCAACCCCTGACCTGGCGAGTATTTTCGCCGCGAGAGCGTCGATAACAAAGTTCTCCCGCGGCCTCCGCGAGTCATGCTCAAGAGCGAGTTTCACGAGCTGAGAGGGGGATAGCACGTGGTACTTGCGCGCGTTCTTGAACACCTTAGGGTTGGCAGAATAAATCCCGTCAACGTCCGAGACGTTGACGAACCGGGCGTTCATGCTCTCAGCAAGAAGGGCTGCCACTGTGTCAGTCGTCTCCCCAGGGAACATACCCCCCATCACAGCAATACCATGCTGGGCCTGCAGGAAGTAGACTGCTTCGTCCAAGTGATCGAAAAACCTTGCTCCCTTGACCGCGGCCTTCACCAGCCTCGCGTTAGCGTGAGTCACGCTGATCCCTATTTCGTCCAGGTCATAGTTGTCCTCGTTAAACTGTTTGGCTGCCTCAATGTACTTGGCGGCCATGCTCCCTCCGCCGACAACAATGCCCAGGCTTTCCATCCCCCTCACGATTCCCGCGAACCTCTTGATGAAATCAACGTTTATCGCGCTGCCCTTGAAGATCATTGACCCTCCCAAGGATATGACAACCGCTTTCTTCATGCGTGAATAGAAACACTAACAGGAATATAAAACCAGGACCTTGGGAGCATGCAAACGTTTTAAAGGCGCGAGAGCAGAACTTTATTAGCCTCTTCAGGAGGTGCCTTGTAAGATGGAAAAGAGTTCTAAAGAGTACTACGAGTTCAAGAAGAAGTTGAAGGAGCTCAAGCAGATAAGGGGACAGGGAACAGAGCTCATAAGCATTTACCTCGCTCCAGGATACAACGTGAGCGAGATGAGCAACAGGCTTAGGGACGAGTACGGGCAGGCGAGTAATATCAAGAGCAAGCAAACCCGGAAGAACGTTCAGGCCGCGATAGAAAGGATAATCCACCTTCTCAAGGGAGTCAACAAGCCTCCTGAGAACGGTATAGCTATCTTCTGTGGTAATGTTAACGGGAAAATAGAATTGTATACCATAATCCCTCCTGAACCAGTTAACGTGACACTTTACCGATGTGACTCCACGTTCTTCCTGGATCCCCTGTTAGAGCTAATCCAGCCCTCTGAAGTGTACGGGCTCATGACCATAGACCGGAAAGAAGCCACGATAGCGCTCCTGAAGGGGAAGAGGGTTGAGATCGTCAACCACTTCGAGTCCTACGTGCCAGGAAAGCATAGGGCAGGGGGGCAGTCCAGCGTAAGGTTCGAGAGGCTCATAGAAATCGCTGCCCACGAGTTCTTCAAGAAGGTGGGCGAGGCAGCGAACAAGGTCTTCTCAGACCCAAGCGTCAAGGGAGTAATAATCGGCGGCCCAGGACCGACAAAGAACTACTTCCTGAACGAGGACTACCTGAACCACGTGGTCAAGGGAAAGATAGTGGGAACAATAGACACAGGATACACCGACGAGATGGGAATAAAGGAGATGGTGGACAGATCAGGAGAGATAATGGAGGAACTCGAGGCCACGAGAGAGAAAAAACTTGTGGACAAGTTCATGACCGAAGTGGCAAAAGGAGGGCTTGCCACCTACGGGGAAAAGGAAGTTAGGCAGGCTCTTGAGAACGGCCAGGTTGACACGCTCCTACTCTCAGAAGACCTTGACTGGTTAAGGGTAAAGGCAAGGTGCCAGGCCTGCGGAAAAGAGTACGAGCTCACCGTACGGGACAAGAACAAGATCCCGGACAGGTGCAGTGACTGCGGGGGCAAACTGGAAGTTGTTGAAGAAAAACTCCTTGTCGAAGATCTTGCGGAGCTGGCGGAGCAGATGGGCACCAAGGTGGAGATGATCTCCTCCGACACCCCTGAAGGCGCACAGTTCCTGAACGCGTTCGGAGGCATAGGCGCCCTGCTAAGGTTCAAAGCGTGAGCCAGGATGGCCTACGAAATAAAAAGGGTGCCGGAAGACTTCGTGGTCGAGGAGATAGATCCAGAAAAAAAGGTAATAGAATTAGGCTGGACTCCCGAGTTCGACCATGAGAGCAGGGGACAGCATCTTGTCTGCGTGCTCGAAAAAAGAGACTACGACACACACCTTGCAATGAAAAGGATAGCAAGAGCCCTAAGAATATCCCAAGAAAGAATAGGATACGCTGGGACCAAGGACAAGAAGGCAGTCACCACCCAAAGAATTTCAATACAAGGCGTGAAAAAAGAGGATGTTGAAAAACTGTCCCTGCAGGACCTAACACTAAAACCCTGGCACTATTCTGAAAAAAAGATAAAACTCGGGGACCTGTGGGGAAACAGGTTCACGATAAAGGTGTACTCTGACTCTCCCCCGAAGACAGAAAACCCTGGGAAGATCCCGAACTTTTTCGGGGAGCAGAGGTTCGGGAGCATAAGACCCATAACACATCTCGTGGGCAAAAAGATTGTGGAAGGCGACTTCGAGGGCGCTGTTAAAACATACCTTGCTGAAGTGTTTGAAGGAGAGGCGTCACAGGCCAAAGAGGCCAGGAAAGCGCTCCAGCAGGCGTGGGACTACAAGAAAGCACTGCAGGAGTTCCCTAAAAAGTACAAGTACGAGAGAGCGATGCTGAACCATCTTGTCAAGCACCCCGGAGACTACGTGGGAGCCCTACGCGCTCTACCGAAAAACCTTAGGATAATGTTCGTTTACGCGTACCAGTCCCACTTGTTCAACAAGTTCCTTGAAAAGGTTATTGAAAGAGGGCTTGAGTACGAGGAAGGCCCACTGTACGGGTACGCTCTCAAGCCAAGGAACTACCTTGAGAAAGAGGTTCTCGAGGAAGAAGGGGTGAGCCTCGAGAATTTCAGGATAAAGAACATGCCCGAACTAAGCTCAAAAGGAAAACGCAGGCCCCTGTGGGTCAAGCCCGTCGGATTCCGGATACTTGAAAGAGGCGAAGGGTACTACGTGCTCAGGTTCGCGTTACCAAAAGGATGCTACGCGACAGTGGTGGTTGATTACTTGTTTGGTGGCGCTGGGAGGGGGATTCGAACCCCCGAAGGCCGAAGCCAACTGGCTTAGCAGGCCAGCGCCCTAACCACTAGGCGATCCCAGCACTCCTATCTTTTTTTGAGTGATAGGATTTTAAATGGTTTTGCCCAGGACTGCAGGACAAGCCGGGACAGGAACGTCACCTGGGACAGGACCTGCTTGATGTTGGTGAACTGCCTGTGTAGCCCCAGTCCTGGAGGGTAGTCTACTTTGACCGGAACGTACACTATCTTCATCCCCTTTGATAGGGCCTTGTAGTTCATTTCTGCCTCTATCTGGAACCTGTCCTGCTTCAGGCCCAACGAGTTCCAGTCCTTTTTGGATATCACGAAAAACCCGGACAGCACGTCCCTCGCCAGCCGGCCTGTGGCCAGGAACAAGGAGAGTATTGAAAGGATATTGTTTATTCTCCTGCCGAAGTGCATTACCCTGAACGGCCTTTTTCCCACGACAAGAGTTCCAGACCCCGCTTTTTCCAGGAGAAGAGGGATCTGTTCAGGGTGAAACTGGCTAGCGTCTATGAACACGAGGAAACGTCCTTTCGCGTGGGACGCGCCTGTTCTCATGGCGGCGCCCTTTCCCCTGTTCTCAGGGTGTGATATCACGGTCGCGCCGGCTTCAGCCGCTTTTTCTTTGGTCCGGTCGGACGAACCGTCATCAACAACTATGACCTCGTATTCTTTTGACACTCTCTTTATTCTCCTGACAGTGTCAGATATGTCCTTTTCCTCGTTGTAGGCCGGGACTATCACGCTCGCTTTGACCACTGTCCATTACCCCTGCAGGTAGTACCTGTCGAACAAGTACATGAGCAGTGCTATGTCCGAGCCTTGCCTTCCCTCGAAGATGATCTTGTTCCCTTGGAGCACGGCCTGGTTCGCTAATGCTCCGGGAGGCCTTATGATTATCATCAGCTCTTTCTCAGAAGGTTCGGGTATGCTGCAGTTCTCGCTCGTGACGTTCGGCCCCGCGCAGTTGATGAGCGTTCCGTTAGCGTATTCTCTCCCGTATATGCTGTTGACGTCCACGAGCTGTTTCTTCCTGTTCAGCCCAGGTATCAGGGTGCTCGCAAGCTGGTCTGACACGTACTTGAATCCCTGCCTGTCGTCAGCGTTTTTCTCGAGCACGATGATGACCCGGTCCGCTTTGGCTAGCGCGTCCTGAAAGCTCGTGTTAGTAGGGTGAACGAAACAGTATTCCTCATAGCACTCTTTTACAAGCTTCTGTCCGTAGAGAACGGTGCTCGCCAGAAGGTAAACTGAAGCGGCTATAAGCATGAACGAGACTAACAACACCAGGGCTCTCTTCCAGTTCATGGTATACACTATCCCTTGCACGTATTAAAAACAAAAGGAATAGAAAAGGGGGAAATCCCCTTTTAAAAGGGGTTTTGGGTTTAGTCGGTGAGGTAGCTGAGGAACTCGTCCACAGCAGCCTCGGTGTCCTTGGCCTCGTATCCTGCGATTACTACCTTGGTTCCGTCCACGATTATCTTGCTGTCTCCGGCCTTCTTGATGTCCTCGATTCCTGGCACGTTCTTGGCCAGGTCGTTCACGATAGGTCCTCCGATTACTATCTGGTAGGTTGCTGGTGTGTCCTTGTCTGTTATCACCAGGTTCTCTGGC
>JAJSAI010000018.1 GCA_024274695.1 archaeon
CGTCGTGGAAGAGGAGAACGCCCTCCTGGAATCCTTTTATGCCTTTTATGGTTACGCAGGTGTACCCGTTGAACCCTTCTTCCATTAGCTTGCGCAGGTACTCCCGCGCGTTGGTCACGCTAAGGTCTTTTCCTCTCTCAAGAGGATTGCCTGCTGTGATCTTCATGTTCTTTTCTCCTTGAGTATTATCACGTGGTCGGCCGTGTTCCTCAGGGTGGCCGAGAACGGTTCCGAGCCTATGACCACTGTTTCTTTCCCGTACTTCTTTGCCTTCATTATCACGGACTGGAAGTCACCGTCCCTGGTCACCAGCGCTATCACGTCAACGTTGCTGGTGAATATTGTTTCCATGACCTCGGCTGCCATGGGCGCGTCAATATCGTCAGAGGTTACTATCACCGGCTCGAATCCCTGGTTAACCACCGCTTCTATAAGCTTTTCAGGAGCAAACTGGTTTAAAAAAACTTTGCTGACTTTTATTGGCCCGAACTTCCTAAGCTCTTTTTTCACGACGCCCAGGTCAGTGTCAAACTCGCGTCTCAGCATGTTGGGACCGTCCACAAAAACAGCGACTCTCTTTTCCCCAAGTTTTCTTTTCCGCAAGTTTATCAAGATGTTTCACCTTGTGCTCTCCGGGTATTGATAGAGAACGTATTACTATTTAATAAGTATTTCTCTCAGGGCCCTTCCGCGTGACGCTGCCTCCAGAGGTTTTTATAAGAGGGGATGATTAATCTTGGGACGTATGATCAACAGGACCATCTGGTTCACGGTCGGGATGGGCCTGATAGTGTTCGTTCTCATAGGTTTTTCAGCGGGAATGGACAAGTCTCTTCCAGTGGTCCTGCACGCTTTTGAGGAAAACAAGGGTTTCTTGTTGCTCGCGCTGGCGTGCCAGTTCCTTTCGCTCGTCACGGTTTGGCTCAGGTGGCACTACCTTACCGTGATGAGCGGTGTGAAGGCAAGGCCCTGGGACACGTTCCTGATCTCATTAGCCGGTGGCGCGATTAACAATCTTACTCCCAGTGCGAGAATGGGTGGGGAAGCAGTGAAAATGTTCCTGCTCAACAAGAGGGCTGAAGTGCGCACTGGGCTCAGCGCTAGCACTATCGTGTCCGAGAAGGTTTTTGACGGCATAGTGTTCAGCGCGGTCTCTGTCATGGCAATAATCTCGGCCGCAGGGTTTTTGTCAGGATGGGTTCTAGGGGTTTCTGTGCTGGCGCTGGGCTTTGCGGTCTTCCTGCTAATGGTCACCCTTGAAATAGCGTACCACAAGAACAAGGGAGAAAGAATAGTCCACTGGGTGATAAGAAAGCTGGGCTGGCTTATCAACAGGTACAGGCCCCTGCCGATGGTCAGAAAGCATGCTCTTGAGAGTCTTGAGATATTCAACAAGAAGACAAAGGGCCTTCTGAAAATGAAGAGAGCATGGTTCTACGGGCTCTCCTTCTCAGCCTTGACATGGGTTTTTGACATTCTCAGAGGGTATTTTATATTCCGGGCTCTGGGTCTTAACGTGAGCCTGCAGGTGATCGCGCTGGTGCTCGTGCTCGCAATGCTCGTGGGGAGCATTCCCCTCCTTCCAGGCGGCCTGGGAAGCATTGAGCCTGTAATGATAATTATTTATACCTCTTCCGGCATTTCACTTGCAGCAGCAGGAATGCAGACCATAATCGACCGGACGCTTTCCTTCTGGCTGGTGACTGGTCTCGGGATTCTTGCTGCTTACAGAACAGGAGTCAAGATGGTGAGAGAGAATGTCTGACGTGATGAGGGCAGAGGTAAAGGATCTGAAGGAAGGAAAGCTCGTCGTTATTGACGGAGAACCTTGCAGGATAGTTAGCATACAAAAGTCAAAGCCTGGAAAGCATGGTGCCGCCAAGGCAAGGGTTGAGGGCATAAGTCTTTTCACGGGCCAGAAGAAGACATTGCTCAAGAGCACTGACTCGCCCTGCGAGATCCCAATACTCTTGAGGAAGAACGCACAGGTTGTTGCAGACCTCGGGGGAGACAGGGTCCAGCTCATGGACCTGGAGACCTACGAGACGTACGAGCTTGACGTGCCAGAAGACCTGAAAGGAAAACTGTCCCCCGGGGACGAGGTGGAAGTGAACGAGGTCATGGGCAGGAGGTTCATCGCGAGGAAGAGGTAGGACAAAAACCCCTGCTTATTCTCCCTTGGCCTCCTCCAGCCTTTTCTTATAGTTTTCCGTGTCTTCTTTCACCCATTCTTTAACATCATAGTACAGTAGGTTCCCGTTCTCGTCGTCAGTGACAACCCGTTCTATTCCCGCGTTTATCAGTACTCTCTTGCACCTGTCGCAGGGGTGAGAGGGGGTGGGCTTCCCGTCAGCGGTTTCCCCGTAAATGTAGAGGGTTCCTCCGAGGACAGAAGTCCCGTTCCTGGCAGCATTTATTACCGCGTTCTCTTCAGCGTGCACTGCGGGACAGTAGTCGTACGCGCCCCAGTGAGGAGCGTTGACCATGTTCTTGAGGCATCCTACTTCCTCGCAGTTGACGACTCCTCTCGCGGGCCCGTTGTACCCAGTGGAAACAATCGCGTCATTCACGACTATTATTGCACCGAACTTCCTGCGGAGGCACCCGCTCCTCTGGCTCACGCTCTTCGCGATGTTCAGGTAGTACAAATCCTTTGGAATCCTTTTCCCGGGCATGATTGTATATAAGAGAATTCTGGGTTTTAATTCCTTCCATAGCAGTTTTTAAAGGCAGAATTCCTTTTATTCCACTAATGGTATTGGCAAAAGCGTTCTCAACACTCCTCAGGCCTGAGGAGGCGGAGAAGAACTCCCGGGGGATGACTTTTCTTAATGCTGTTTGCAGCGTTTTCCTGGCGTCCGCGTTTCCTGCAACGCTCGTGTCCCTGCTGGTGCTCGTGGTGGTGATAGATCCTCTGCTGGTCAGGATGCTCGGCAGAACGGTTAACGTTTCTCTCCTACTTCCCCCGATCGTCTGGGTTTCGTGCGTCGCGCTTTCCCTAGTGTGCTGGTCAGTGTTCTCCTTGTTCTACTGGGTGGTGGGAAAACTGTTTGACGGTAAAGGGAGCCTCAGCAGGTTCGCGGTCGCGTACTCCCTCCCGTACTCTGCGCTGGTCCTGCTCTCGACCCTCGTGCTGGTTCCTGCACTCGGAATCCTGGTCTTGGTAGGGCTGTTCCTGTGGAACCTGGTGGTGGTCTTCGAGCTGTACAAGGGAGTCATGAAGCTCAGCACCGAAAAGGCACTGCTTGCCATTGTCGTGCAGTTCCTGCTGCCTGTTCTGGTGATGATCCTGCTCGCGGTGTTCGCCGCGATATTCGCATGGCTCGCGTGATACAGAAAACTTTTTAACGTTCCCTGTGTCATAATGTTCTCGTCCGGTGAAGGATTATGGCAGAGGAGAAGGTGGAGCGCTTTTACGACTGGTTCCTGCGCGTGCTGGAAGAAGGAGAATTCATAGACCAACGGTATCCGGTCAAAGGGTTTATAGTGCACAGGCCAAACGCGGCAATTATAGAAAAGCATGTTTATGATATGATCGAGGGAGAGCTTGAAAAAGAAGGGCACAAGAGAAGCATGTTCCCCTCTGTGGTACTAAAATCTTTTTTCGAGAAGGAGGCCGAGCATGCTGAAGGCTTTGCTCCAGAAGTGTTCTGGCTAGAGCCCATCAAGGGAGAGTCTGAGGAAAGGCTTGCCCTGAGGCCAACGAGCGAGACGATAATGTACTACATGTACGCTCTGTGGGTCAGGAGCTACCGTGACCTGCCCATGAAATTGTACCAGTCCTGCCAGATCTGGAGGCTTGACACTAAGGCAACCAAAGCACTCCTCAGGGACCGGGAATTCTACTGGATAGAAGCTCATGACGTGTTCAGAACTCCTGGAGAGGCAGAGGAACAGGTTCTGACCGACGAGAGGATAATGCAGAAGACAGTCTGGGAGAGGCTTGGTATACCTTTCGTGTTCCTGAAGAGGCCGGAGTGGGACAAGTTCCCCGGAGGAGAGGCCACGTACGCTTTCGAGACCCTTGCTCCTGATGGTAGGGCCCTGCAGTTCGGGACGACCCACAACCTCGGCCAAAAGTTCTCCAAAAGCTTTGAAATACAATACCTTGACGAAGACGGGGAAAAGAAGATGCCGTACCAGACATGCTTCGGCCCGGGAGTATCAAGGATACTCGCGTGCCTCATAGCAGTTCACGGTGACGATAAGGGCGCAGTGCTCCCGTTCGAGGTCGCTCCAGTGCAAGTGGTAGTAGTGCCGGTCCTGTTCAAGGACAATATGAAAGAAAAGGTCATGGAAAAGGCAAGGGAACTGCACAAAACCCTTTCCAAAGACTATCGTGTGGTGCTTGATGACTCTGATAAGACTCCTGGAAACAAGTACTATCACTGGGAGCTCAGGGGAGTGCCCATCAGGATAGAGGTAGGGCCAAGGGACGTTGAAGCAGGCAAGGTCACGCTCGTGCCCAGGGACACGGGAGAAAAAAAGCAGGTCCCCGAAGAGAACGTCTTGGATGCGGTAAAAGAGGAAGCGGCTGCGATGCTGGAGAGAATGAAGGAAAAGGCAAAAAAGGATTTTGAGTCAAGAGTGGCTGAAGCGTCCAGCATGGAAGAACTTGGGAAGAAACTGGACGAGGTAAGAGGTTTCGTAAAGGTGCCTTTCTGTGACGTAGAATCTTTTGACGGCCTCGCGTGCGCTGACGAGATAGGAGAGAGGTTCAAGGCCTTCGTCAGAGGAGTGCCCGCGCACAATCCCGAGAAACCTCCTGAGGGCGCAAGGTGTATAGTGTGCGGCAAGCCGGCAAAGCATATCGTGTGGGTTTCCAGATCATACTAAGACAAAAAGAAGAGGCTGAGGAAAGGGAAAACCAAAGGGGTTTTTTCACCTCTTTTTCCTGCGGGTCCTTCTGGCGGTTTTCTTACTGGAAGTCGCTGTCTTCTTCTTGCCGGAGGATTTTGATCTTGCGGTTTTCTTGCGCGTGGCAGGTTTTTTCCGAGTCTTCTTAGCGGAGGTCTTGACAGGCTTTACTTCTTGTCTGGCTCTCCTTTCTTCGTACCGTTCCACTCTTCCCGAAACCCACCGGGACACCAGCTCGGGCGTGATGTATATCCCCGAGACCCAGAGTACCGCTCCCACAAGCCAGAGCGTGAGACCGGCGTAAATGTACCCGTGGGCACACGCCTGAACCGGGCACATTCTCACGAACGCCTCTCCTGTCATCGGATCAACATCCTGGCATGGCACGAGAGGACAGGTTGTTGACATTATGATATAAACAGCGCCTATGACGGCGAGGAGTATTCCAAGCCTCTTCACGTACTCATTAAGATGAGTTTCCCGTCTCATGACAACAAATAAAAACAGAAGTGTTTTTAAGTCTTTCGGGGATAAAATCACTGTGAAAGAGAATATTCTCCTCCTGGGAGATAGCGTTGAGCTACTGAAAAAGGTACCTGACGAGACTGTTGATCTCATTTTTGCAGATCCCCCATTTACACTCGAAGAGGTGCATCCCCCTGTCCGATGCGACTATTTAACTTGGACAAGGCAGTGGATGAAGGAATGTGTCAGGGTTTTGAAGAGGACTGGTTCAATTTATATTCAGATGAGCAGTGATTATGCTCCTTTTGTGTTTAATATCGCAATAAAAGAGGGGCTTTACTATAAGAATTGGATTGTATGGAAGCATTCATATGTATGTCAAGAAAGAAAGAGGTTTGGGAAAGCATATACACCTATCCTTTTCTTCACGAGGCACTCTTCGAAGTATTCTTTTAATGTTCAAGAAAAAGAAGACTGTGTAGATACCTGGTTTACAGATAAATCAGAGGAAGAGGCTACTAGAAAAATAGACGAGTTGTCAACACCCTCAAGTATTTTGGAGAGAATAATAAAAACAAGCAGTAACAAAGGAGATCTAATTCTTGATCCGTTTGTAGGTTCTGGAACGTCACTGGTTGTGGCAAAAAAGTTTAACCGTAGATATATTGGTTTCGATTCATCAGAATATAAAATAAAGTTAGCACTAAGAAGATTAAAACAGGTCAGCTCTTAATTGTTATAGAGTTATTGTCTAATAGGATTTCTCCAGCGCCTTCTTCTTCGAAAGAAATATCTTTTACGAAGAGAGATAGAAGAGTTTCTCTGATGAATTCACGAAGTTTATCAGTAGTTGGTCCGTGGAATATTACTTTTGAAATCTCCTCTTTTAAAGAAAGTGAGTTCTTGCTTTTGTAGGTTCTTATAGCAGAGACAAAGTTTAAAACAGTTTTTGTCACTTCCTCTTCTACCTTTGGAGATTCTGCTTCATATTCTGGCCACTCTTCTAAGTGTACTGACTCTGTTTCAGAATGGTTTAGGAATTCATGGTATATCTCCTCTGTTATATGCGGGATGAATGGAGCCATCAACCGATTGAATTCGTCAAGAAGTTTGTAACATACTTTCCCCACAACTTTATCCCCTGCGTAAACTCTTGGCTTTATCATCTCTAAGTAATAATCGCATACCTCTGACCACCAGAAGGACCGCAGGATTTCAAGTGCTTTAGCGAACTCGTATTTGTCAAGTAGATCTGTAACCTCTTTCTTCACTTCGTTTAATCTTCCAAGTATCCACTCGTCCATGATCTTTATGTCCTTATAATCTAGTGATTTCTCTTCTTTGGATAAGGTGCTGAATGTCTTGTGAAGGAGGAATGCAGAGTTAAAGTATTTTTGGAGGAATTTGCTGGCATAAATTAGTTTCTTCCAGTCAAGCGGGTAGTCTTCTCCTAGAGATGCGCTTAGAGCCCACTGTCTTAAACAATCCGCCCCGTACTTTTCAAGGACTTCCTCTGGAGGTACTATGTTCCCATGAGATTTGTCCATTTTTTTACCATCTGGGCCTGCTACCATACCATTTATGACAATGTCTTTGAACGGCGCTTTTCCGGCTAAAATCAGGGCTCTGAAAATGGTGTAGAAGGCCCAAGTTCTGATTATGTCATACCCTTGCGGTCTCAAGGTCACAGGGTATGTTTTCTTGAAAAATTCCTCGTTTCTCTTCCATTTCGTTATAACGAGAGGAGTTATGGATGAATCTACCCAGCAATCGCAAACATCTGTAGAGCCATTTATGTTCGTAGAACCACATTTGGGGCATTTGTCTACTGGCGCGGATTCTACAGCTGGATCCACTGGAACTCCCTTTAACAGTTTTTCACCGTCAGGAGGAATGATCCCCCCACAATCTTCACAGTACCAGAAGGGGATGGGAGTACCATACACTCTTTATCTTGATCTAATCCAATCCCATGTTATGCTGTTAGCCCAGTCTTCAAATCTCTTAAACATGTGTTGAGGGTACCAGTTTATCTCTTTTCCGGCTCTGAGAATGTCTGGAACAAACTCTTTTATGCGAATGAACCACTGGGGTACTGGAATAAGTTCTACGGGCGTCCTGCATGTTGCTCTCTCAGCGTGTACTAACACATTATGAGTGTATGGTTCTACTTTTACAAGGTATCCGTCCCTCTTAAGTTTTTCAGCAACTTTTTGCCTTGCTTCCTCCGCTGAAAGTCCTGCAAACTCTTGTCCAAGGTCAGTAAGTTTGCCTTCCTTGTCTATGAGAGAGTATATTGGAAGATTGTATTCTCTTTGGAGTATTACGTCCATTTCATCCCCGAAGGTACATAGATAAACGGCACCTGTTCCAAATTCCCTGTCCACTCTTTCATCGGCGATTATTGGAACACTTCTGTTGACATAAGGCACCACCGCTTTTTTCCCGACCAGGTGAGTATACCTCTCATCTTCCGGGTGAACGAATATCGCCACGCACGCATACAAGAATTCTGGACGGGTTGTTGCGATGGTTATCTTGTCCTTATCCCCGTTGGCGATTGGGAATTGTATATACCATAGATGCCCAGGCCTTTCTTCATACCCTACTTCTGCTTGTGCTAGTGCAGTTCCACACTTGGGACACCATAGTACTGGTGCTTCACTTCTGTAGATAAGACCCTTGTTGAAAAACTCCAACAGTGAGTACTGCACGAGAGATCTGTACTCTGGGGTGTGTGTCTCGTAATATTGGTCCCAGTCAGCAGAATATCCTAACTGAACATACTGCTTTTTCATTTTCTTAATTGCTTTTTCAGTCCAGTCAATACAAGTCTCTATAAACTGTTGTCTATCCTCTTTTTTGACTCCATACTCACTTTCTACCTTGAGCTCTGTGGGAAGGCCATGACAATCGAATCCAACAGGAAAGAGCACAGAGTAACCTCTCATTCTTTTGTACCTTGCTATAAAATCAATCCAAGTATGATTCAACGCGTGACCCATGTGCAAGCTTCCAGATGTGAAGGAAGGAGGGTTGTCTATACTATAAACAGGTTTATCTGTATCCGGATCAAACTTGAAGAGAGATAGTTTTTCCCATTTTTCTTGCCATTTCTTTTCCGTTTGCTGAGGGTTATACCGGGGCATGTTCTTTCACCACTTAACGATATCAGATAAAATGTTTTAAAAATTTGTGGACATTAGTTATGTAGTTATATCTTTTTAAAACAGTATTGTACCCTTCTTTTTTAATCTTGATTTGTGTTTCATCGTTCAAATTTAGAGCATGGATAAAAACATCAGCAGTTTCTTCAGAATACTGATTATACAAAAAGCCGTCTTTCCCATGGGTTATTTGCTCAGACAAACCATCTACATTTGAGGCAACGCATACACCGCCCTTATCCCGACACCAAATTCTAACTTCTGCGCACACCAGCCCAAAAGGCTCTGAAATTGATGGGATGACTATTAGTTTAGTATTTTTCCATTGACATAATCCAACCAATTCTTTTTTAGGTATCTTGAATGGAATAATAACTCCTCTTAATTTTAGCTTTTTAAACAAAAATTTTAAAAGATCCAAGTTTGGTTGATATCGCGTTGACTGATGTGCTATTAGCACAAAAAAGAGGTCTTTTTCTTTTTTTTGAATTTTTTGCCACAAATACAATAATTGTTCAAATCCTTTATATTTTTCTGCCCTTCCAAAACTTATGATTACTTTGGAGTGTAATGGGATTTTATACTTTAATAATATTCTTTTTGTTTCCCTTTCTGGAATTGTAATCATTTCATTTTCAGGGATTACTCCATTTATGAGGTCTACTGCTTTTTTTCTGTCGAGTCCGTAGTCACTTATCAAATGCTTTTTCATGAAATTGCTTATACAACCGATGTACACGTTATCGTAAAAGTTTGCTAGGTCAATACCTCCCTTTTCCCATTTGAAACGTATTGGGTCATGAGGTTTTCCCGCACGTTCTTGATTTAGTCCTGTACTATGAGGTACCCATACGATTGTAGCGTTCTTTATTTTGCTTTTAATTCGTGGCGCCTGCCTTAAGAAGTAGTACCCTGCGTATGCATAGGGTGTGTCAAAAAGGAGGTCTAATGTCTCTTTGTCATGTCTGAAGTTGTTTAGCATTATCGATGCAGAGGAGAGAGAACTTGCGTTCCATTGAGTTAACGAACCGTATTGAAAGGTCCCTTCAGAACCATCGGATACAAAGTAAATCTGGCCGCCGTATTTTGATGTCACTTTTTGGGCTCTTTTAAGATATCTAGTATTGTATCCTAATGCACCTTTTTTTAGTGAGGGTGTTACAATGTTAAATTTTAAAGAAGCACTAATCCTAGAATGAAGGATCTGCATTACACCAATAAATGATCTTGTAATAGTCCCTACACCACAATAACAACTCTCAATACCGTCATAGGTGTGTAAGAATAAATGTTTCATCATACTTCAACTCTTTACTATATTTCAAATATCATTTACTATTTGAATGTATAACTGAAAAGTTATAATTAAATATAGCTTAAATGTACAATCAATAGCATCCCGAGGTTAAATAATGGAAAAAGAGTTTGACATTGTTTTTATTGACCCACCAAAAGTGATACTGGGTCTTCCGGAAGAAGGCAGGTCTGGGTCGTTTTTTACTTCAGAAACAGTAAAGATAAATGCAATAAACATAGGGGTTCTTAGCTTGTTTTCTTATCTTTCTTCGAAAGGTTTTAGTTGTAAGATACTGAATTTTTCAGAAGACTCTGATTTTTCTAACGCCAAGCGTGAAATAGAAAAAATACGAGCATCCTACTTTGGGATCGGATCTCAAAGTGGTTTCGATTACCTTGAAACCCTAGAGTTGGCCCGTTTAATCAAAGAAAGTAATCAGGACAGTAAAGTGGTTATTGGAGGGCAGCATGCCGGACCCTTGGAGGAGATACCTCTGAAAGAGTCTAGAGATATTGACATCGTAGTAAAATTTGAAGGAGAGTACGTTTTAGAGGATATTCTTAAAGGAAAACTTCTTAGAGAGATTCCTGGAATTGTTTATAGAAAAGGAAATAAAATCGTGAATAATAACGGAAGATATGATCCAGTCAACATAAATGAACTTCCGTTTCTTGAATATGAAGGTTACCCAAATTATAAAAAGTACACGCCTGTCGTTGAAGAAAGTAGGGGTTGTCCCTACGGTTGTAAATATTGTACAAGCAACTGGGTGAATAAAAGACAGGTTTCAATAAAAAAACCAGAGAGATTTCTTGAAGAGATGGAATATTGCATTAGCATCTATGGTACAAAAGTAAGCTACGCGGTAAATGCGTGTACGTATGGTATGAACCCTGATTATGGAAAAAAGATTGCGATTGGTATGAAAAAATTTAATGTGAAATGGTCCTCAGAGTTTAGAGTAGATTCTCCTTGGGAAGTATATATTGATGAACTTTTGGACTCTAATTATGAAGTAGTCAATGTGGGGATGGAATCTGCGAGTCCAGAGGTTTTAATAAATATGGGGAAAACTAGAGACCCTGCGTATTACATTGGTAAAACTAAAAAACTTATACAAAGAGTTATCAAAAGTGATGCTGTTCTCAGAGTAAATTTTATGTTTTATGCAGGGGAAACACTTAAGACAGTAAAGGAAACTCTTTCATTTTTAATGTCTAATCCTGAAATAGATGCCATACTCTATTCTCCAGTAATAGTACTCCGTAACACTCCCCTCATGGAAAATTTTGACTTTTTTAAAAGAAAATATGGTGCTCGATATGCTAAAATAGAAAGTTGGACATCTAGACATCTTTATCCGATTCATCCCTCCAGATACTTTACTTTTGAAGAATCAATGATTCTCTCATCTCTATTCGAAAGGATTTTTAGTGACCCAGAATCATGGTGTACTGCTCAAAAATATGAAATTCACCAAACCGAAGAGGATATTCTAGCATTAAAAAGGGTACATTTTAATGAATAAACCCAACACCACAGTATACAAAGAAATTCACCAGAAGGATTTTGTCGAGAGAGAAATGCAGCCCTCTTCATTCATTAGAATAGATGATGTTGGAATAAGTAATGATCGTCTTTCTGATCTCTTAGAAGTTATAGAAAAAAATTCTGCAAAAGCAATTTTAGGGATAATCCCCACAAGAGTAAATGAAGAGTTGCGTGATCTCCTTTCTACGTTTAAATGCATAGAAATCGCACAACATGGTTATACTCACAGTCAACTTCTACCGCCGGGAGAGGAAAAAGGAGAATTCTCCGAAACTCTCCCAATTCACGAGAATGAGCGGAGACTAGACAAAGGCTGGGAAATAATCTGCAGAAACTTTAAACCTAAACACAAAACATTTATTCCTCCATGGCACACTCTCCCACCAATAAAATCTCTTTTACAAAAAAACTATGAGTTGTTTTCATCTTACGGAAATAAATTCAAAGTATATTCTAATGGGAGCAGGTACATCCTTTCTGCTCCTGTAAACTTAGACCCTGTAAAGGACTATGCTTTAAAAAAGTTTTATCCTACAAAGGCTATTTGTTCATCGATTGATGAAGTTGTTGCTCGCTATGGGTATGTTGGTTTCCTATTACATCCTAATTACCTGCCCGAAAACAATCTTAATGAGATAGATCAAATAATTCAATATATAATCTCGAAATATCCCGTTTCATTTTTCTCTGAAATCTTAAAGGAGGGGAAGCAGTGAAGCCAGATATCTCTGTTATTATTAAAAACTATAACCATGAAAAGGAGCTAGCTGCATTACTAGCCTGCTTAGAAAACCAGACTAAAAGATCATTTGAGATCATCATCGGCGACGATGGATCTTCAGATAACAGTAAAAAAGTTGCTCTACAGCACATGAAACAATCCAACTTATCCTACACTCTTTTCTGTCAAGAGGATAAAGGCTTTAGGCTCAGCACTCTCATAAATAACTGCATTTCTTTCAGTTCTGCTGATAAATTGATTCTTCTTGATGCAGATATGCTCGTCGGACGCACATTTGTTGAAGAATACTTAAATCAATTCAAAAGAAATAAAAAAAGTATTCTTTGTGGAAAGATACTGTATATAAAAACAGAATTTGTTGAAAAAATACTAAAAGATCCTTTAAAATATATTGACAAGTTGAGTCCCTTCCTTTTTAATAAGGAAGATTCGAGGATAATCAGATTCAACAACGTTGCTCCTTATAAAAAAGTGTGGGGAGGGAATGTTGGTCTTTATAAAAAAGCAGTAATGGGAATAGGTGGGTTTGATGAAGAATTCACAGAGTGGGGTGGAGAGGACACCGATCTGGGGTTTAGATTAATGCGACTAGGGTATTCAATAAAACTTCTGGACGATTGTACTTCATATCATTTAGGGGCAGATTTTCCCCCATTAAAAGAGACATTAAACAGAGGGGGAGTTAAACTTTTTGAAAAAAAGTTACAGTCTAATGAAGGAATTGTGCGGAATGAAAATCCTCCGGAATACGACGAGATATTAAGGGTATACACTAATAGAAGAGACAAGATAAAATGGTGGCGTTCCTCTTTGATTTAGAAGGTACCTTAGTTTTTGCACGCCATGTACACATTTCTGCTACAATGTACTCTCTTTCAAAAAAGAAACTCTCCTTTAAAGGATTCAAGTCATATCCAGGCGTAGATTACCCCACTCTAATTAAAAAAAACTATCCTCAACTACAAGATGAAGACCTTGAAGAAATAATAGCCAACGAAATAGAATATTTTGTTAAGAATGTTTCCAAAGTTATCCTTTTTAAGGACACTATTCCCACATTAAAAGAGATATATAAAAAAATTCCAATCGGTTTGGTGACAAATGAATACGAACAAGAGGTAAATGCGATATTAACTAATTTTAAATTATCAAAATTTTTCAAAAAAGTTTATTACTACAAAAAAGGGTCTCCAAAGAATTTCCAAACTCTAAGTGATTTTTCAAAGCGTGTTTCTTGTCCTATCCCAAAAATATGCGTAGTAGGGGACACCAATAGCGATGTTCTTTTTGCAAAAAAATATGGTTTGGAATGTTATGTAGTGGAAAGGTTTAAAGGAAATAAGATTGTAGAGTATGAAAGAATACACTTTATAAAAACTCTGCTGGATTTAATCGATATTTCATCCTCTGGACTTTGAAGGTGGTATTAATGTTTGACCACAAGACCCTGGCTGAAAAGCACCTGAAAAGATGGGAGGAGATAAACCTTCTTGACAAGAGGTGGGAGAAGAACGCTAAAGGCAAAAAGTTCTGGTACCTGGACGGCCCGCCTTACGCTAATGCACCCCCTCACATGGGACACGCGCTCACCAGAGCACTCAGGGAAGCAATAATCAAGTACCATCTCCTGAAGGGGGATAGGGTAAGGCTCAAGCCAGGGTTTGACACTCACGGTCTTCCTGTGGAGGTTGAGGTCCAGAAAAAACTTGGCCTGACCACGAGCAAGGAAATAGAAGAGATAGGAGTTGAAAAATTCAACGAGGAATGCAGGAGGAACGCTACCGAACAGCTCTCCATATGGAAGGAGTTCTACAGGGATTACGGGTCCAGCAGCATGTGGGACCTTGACAACCCTTACTTCACGTTCAACCCCGACTACGTTTACGCGACCTGGCGGTTCATCAAAAAGGCGCACGAAAAAGGACTGCTGTACAAGGGCAAGAAGACAGTGCCCTGGTGCCCGAAGTGCTCCACCGCACTTGCGGCTCACGAGGTCACGGAAGGGTACAAGGAAATAGAAGACACGTCAGTGTACCTGAGGTTCAAGCTGAAAGGACGGGAGAAAGAATACCTTCTGGTGTGGACCACTACTCCCTGGACCCTGCCGGGGGATGTTGCCGTTGCAGTGCACCCCGAGTTCACGTACGCGAAGGTGAAGATCGGGGAAGACTACTACTGGATGCTTAAAGACCTTGTTGAGACCCTCACCCAAAAGCTTGGCGCGGAGAACTATGAAATAGTAGAAGAAAAGCAAGGGAAGGAAATGGAAGGCTGGGAGTACGAGCCGTTCATGTTGCCTGAAGTGCCCCTGCAAGAAGAGATCCCGTTCAAGATAATACTCGCGGACTATGTGACCACCGAAGAGGGGACTGGCCTTGTGCACACCGCGCCGGGGTACGGTCCAGAAGACTACGAGTCCGGCCTGAAGTACGGGCTGCCTGTAGTGTGTACGGTGGACGAGAACGGGATAATGACTCAGGACGCTGGAAAATATGCAGGCATGCCTGTCTTCGAGGCTAACAAGAGAATAGCAGAAGACCTGAAGGCCAAGGGAGTGATACTGAAAGAAGAAAAGATAGTGCACAGGTACCCTCACTGCTGGAGGTGCAAGAGCAAGCTGATATACAGGGCTTCAGAACAATGGTTCTTCAAAGTGGGACCGCTCATAGACAAAATGCTTGAAGAGAACGAGAAAATAAAGTGGGTCCCGGACTGGGTTGGGAACAAGAGGTTCAAAGAATGGATAATGAACGCGCGGGACTGGTGCATAAGCAGGCAGAGGTACTGGGGGATCCCCCTGCCCATATGGCAGTGCAAGAACGGGCACATTAAGGTCATCGGGTCAAAGAAAGAGTTCCTAGAGCAAGCGAGAGTGCCTGAAGACTTTGACCCTCACAAGCCATACATTGACGAGGTCAAACTGAAGTGCGACGAGTGCGGAGAGGAAATGACGAGAGTGCCTGACGTGGCAGACGTTTGGTTTGATTCAGGAGCAGCCCCTTGGGCAAGCTTTTTCGGGGACGACGAGGAGTTTGCCAAGTGGTTCCCCGCAGACTTCATACAAGAAGGCCTTGACCAGACCAGGGGCTGGTTCTACACCCTTCTCGTGGAAAGCACCCTCCTCTACGACCAAACCCCCTTCCTGTCCTGCCTGGTGAACGGACTGGTCCTGGACGAGAAGGGAGAAAAAATGAGCAAGAGCAAAGGGAACGTGACAGACCCCAGGGACCTCGTGAAAGAGCACGGCGCGGACGTTGTCAGACTATACCTCCTTATCAACAACGCGCCCTGGGAGAACTTCTGTTTTGACAAGGAGAACATGAAAAAAGTTGCAGGGGACGTGCTGAACACGTACTGGAACACGTTCCTGTTCGCGAAGAAGTACTTCCAACTGCACGATTACAACGGGGAAAAGCCAATGCAGTTCGAGCCAGAAGACAGGTGGATCCTGTCACGGGCCAACAGAATGCTGCAGGTCATGGAGAGAGCGTACGATGAAGAGCTTAACACGAACAAGGCCGCCAGGGCGTGGGTTGATTTTGTGGTCAACGACCTGAGCAAGACGTACATCAAGCTCGTCAGGAACAGGATAAAAGAAGGCAAGAACCGGGAGGCTGTTTACTACTGCCTGAAAGAAGCCATAGAGAAGGCAAGCATTGCAGGCTGCACCATAGCTCCCTTCATAACAGAGGAGGTGTACCTCGGCATTTCAGGAAAAGAGGAGAGCGTTCACCTGGAGGACTGGCCTGAAGCGGACGAGGAACTTATCGACGAAAAGCTTGAGCAGAGGATGGAAAAAGCGAAGCAGATAATAGAGGCAGGCTTGAGCCTGCGGAACGAGGTGAAAATAAAGGTAAGACAGCCCCTGCCAAAGGTCAGCGTGGAAACAGAAGACCCTGTTGTCATGGATGCTGTTAAGGAACTAGGGCACCTGATAAAAGACCAGCTTAACGTGAAGAAGGTCCTGCTGGAGCCAGTCCAGGAGGATCTTGTCAGCAGAGAAGAGCAGTCCTTCAAGATCGGGCTGGACACAACCATAACGGATGAGCTCAGGAGAGAAGGGTACACGAGAGAGGTCATAAGAGCAATACAACAGGCCAGGAAAGAGCTGGGCCTGGTGGAAGCAGACAAGGTGATAGTCCAGATAATAGGCGGGGACCAGCTGAGGTCAGATCTTCTCGTGCAGGAAATAAAAGACGCGACAAACACTGTAGAGCTTGATATCTCACAGGAGAAGACAGTAGAAGGAAAGGAAAAGAAGGCAAGGCTAGGGGAAGAAAAGGTAACAGTGATAGTCAAGAAAGCTTGAAAGGGAAAAACAAAAAAAAGGGAGAGAAAAAGGCTTCAAGCCACGGTGTGCAGGAAGAGGCTCACCCAACCTAAACGGCCGTTATAATAAAGTGCACAAAATAGTATATAAAGTTAACGGGAAAACAGCTTTTTACACGACAAAAAACCGTGTTCAAAATATTACTGCCGTAAAAAATACGCTAAATCAATTTTTCCTTTGGTTTTATTCCAGGAAGATCATGTTTTGCGCGCGTTTCTCCGGAAAAAATTCAAATTTAGCCCGTTTCTCCAGGAAGAACGGCCAAAACATGGTTGGAAAAACAGCGGTATTTACGAGTTAAAAGCACTGTTTTCCGGAAGACTTCCGAAAACAACCCTAACTTTTATATATTTTTACGTGAGAAAAAGGATCATGGCGTACGAGCTGGACGAGCTGGACAAACAGATTCTCAACCTACTGCAGGAGAACGCCAGGATGAAAAATTCTGAGATCGCGCAGAGGCTCGGAAAGCCCACGAGCACCATTTACGAGAGAATAAAGAAACTGGAAAAAGAAGGGATAATAAAAGGATACAAGGCAGTCATTGACTACGAAAAAGTAGGATACAAGATCGTTGGGTTCATCCTCGGGGAGCCTAAGTACACTGAAGATCTTGATTGGGTGGAGGTTGGCAAAAAACTTGCCAGAATCCCGGGAGTACAGGAGGTATACTTCCTGACAGGACAGGATGACTATCTCCTCAAGCTCAGGGCCAGGGACTCTGATGACTACTCCAGGATCACGCAGGAAGCAGCAAAGATACTTTCAAAAAACGCTAGGGGAATGCTGTGCCCTAAGGTCCTGCTTGAAGAGAGCAGGATAGAACTGTGATGCTCATGAACGTTCTTGAGTTCCCTGACGGAAGTATAAAAGGAAGCAAACTGAAGTTCATAGAAGAACTGGAGATGAGCCAGTACAAGAAATGGCAGGATATATACAAAGAGATAGGTGCTGTGCAGACAAACCCCAGCGCCTTCGTGCAAGAAGCAGTGCCAGTGCTCAAAAAGTACGGGGTAAAGAGGGTCCTTGACCTGGGCTGCGGCACCGGAAGGAACACAAGGTACCTGGCTAAACAAGGCTTTCAGGTCATGGGGGTGGACAAGTCCCCTGACGCTATAGAGATAGCCAGAATAAAGAGCCCAAGCATCAAATTCGAGGTTGCCGATGCGAGGGAAATCCCGTTCCCGGAAAATGCGTTTGATGCCGTGGTATGTACTCATGTTATAGAGCATCATCTTGAGGACGAGATAAAGAAGATCATAAGCGAGATCGCGAGAGTAACCAGAAAGGGAGGCCTGCTGGTCCTTAGCACGATTTCTTCAAGGGACTCTGCTTTCGGCACTGGTAAGCGGCTTGCTGAGAACACGTACATTGGGCTGGACTCTTTCTGGGATGGTGGGGAAATCCATCATTTCTTCACAAGAACAGAACTAGTGAACCTCCTCGGAAGGTATTATGATCTTCTGGACATAAGGCACAGCACCTACCACAATTTTGACCCCTCCAGCGAAGGATACCACAAGATCAAGATAGCCCACTGGCACGTTATAGGAATAAAAAGGTGACGGCAGGACCTTTACCTTTTCCTCTTGCGCTTGTACCCTGGCACGAGAGGCCTTATCTCCTCTTCCTCTATCTGCTTGGCTTTGGCGTAGAGTCTGTCAGCCGTCCTCAAGCGCACGGCAGAGTTTGCCAGGAACCTTATGAAAGGATCAGGTGACCTTATGGCCTCGGCCCGTTTCTCGCGGGGCATGGAGTAGAACCATGATTCCACTTCCTTTTTCAGTTTCCTGGGAAGAGGATTCCTCCGGCCCGGCCAGTACCACCTGCGCAGGTTCTTTATGTCAGAGATTATCCTCTGCCACACCCTGTCAGCGTCTTCCTCTGTTTTCGCCCGCACGCCCCTCGCCTCCATGAAAGAAGGCAGACTCACGGGAAGGCTCTGTCCTATTATACTCCCATCATCCGCCACCTTCAGAGGAGGCGTTTTCCTCTGGCTCACGAGATGCTTCCTCTGGAACAGGTTCACGTACTCTGACCTGAACTCCTCGTACTCTGCAGCGGCCCTCACCCGGTACAGATTAGCCTCCCACACTTTCCTCACTGCTTCAGCTTCCTTGCCTGGAGGGGCTTCTCTCAGGGCCCTTTCTATCTCCTCATGCAATTTTACTCCTGCTATTCTCCACGCGTCCAGATACGCTCGCGCGGGATGCACGGTCATTTTCTGCAGGGCCCAGCTTATCCTGTCAATCTCCTTGGCGAACTCTTTTTGGATCCTGCGTATCTCAGGAGTCTGGGGCCCGAGGAACGCGAACCTTTCAAGGTCTATCACGGGAGTGTGGAGCAGGAATATGCTGGCGGCTTCCTTGGCTTTCTGCGGGTCAACGAACCCAGGGCGGGACAAGTCCAGCCTTTTCCGGCCCTTCTCGTCCTTCTTCCACCCGAACAAAGACCAGAGCTCCCGAACCTCTCTCCTGTAGCTCTTGGGCACGTACTTGAGGTTGTAGCCTTCAGGCCCGGGCAGCAGGGCGTACGCCAGCAGTGCAAGATCCCTTTTTACGGTCTCGTAGGAAACGTTGTGCAAGCGCGCGAACCTCTCGAGAGACGCGTACCTTATCTCGTCCCTGTTCTCGTGCACGTAGTCAACAAGCTCCTTCAGCCTCTCAAGGCGTTTCCTGTCCATGCAAGGTTAGAAGGACGAAATCCTTTTAAACCCCTTCAGAAGAAAAGATGATGGACATCCACTTATACGATTCCTGTTAACAAAAAACGGGTAAAGGAGGTAGATGACTGATGGCACAGGCAACACAGCCTATAATGATACTCCCTGAAGGAGCCACCAGGGTTCTCGGCAGGGACGCTCAGAGGACCAACATACTCGTGGGAAGGGCAGTGGCGACAGCTGTCAAGACAACCCTGGGACCGAAGGGCATGGACAAGATGCTCGTGGACGAAATAGGGGACATAACCATAACCAATGACGGAGCAACAATCCTCGAAGAAATGCAGATAGAGCACCCTGCCGGGAAGATGCTGGTAGAGGTTGCCAAAACCCAGGACGAGGAAACCGGGGACGGAACAACCACTGCGGTGGTAATAGCTGGAGAGCTTCTGAAAAAAGCAGAGAGCCTCCTGGACCAGGAGATACACCCCAGCGTGATAATAAAAGGATACAGGATGGCTCAGGAAAAAGCATCCCAGATCCTGGACGAGATATCAGAACCGATAACCCCAGAGGACACCGAGAAGCTCACGAGAGTGTGCATAACCACAATGGGCAGCAAGGGAGTCATCGGAGGAGCCAGAGAAAAGCTAGCGCAAGTGGTGGTGGAAGCGGTAAAGCAAGTGGCGGAAGAGAAGAACGGCAAGATAGTCATAGACGAGGACTACATCAAGATCGAGAAAAAGCAGGGAGGAGACCTGAACGACACCGAGCTGATAAAAGGAGTTGTCATAGACAAGGAAAGAGTTCACAGCGCAATGCCGAAAGTGGTCAAGAACGCTAAGATCGCTCTCATTGACGCCCCTCTCGAGATAAAGAAGACCGAGACGGACGCTGAGATAAGCATCACAAGCCCCGAACAACTGCAGGCGTTCCTGAACCAGGAAGAGAAAATGCTCAAGGAAATGGTGGAAAAGATAGCCAGCACAGGAGCAACAGTAGTGTTCTGCCAGAAGGGCATTGATGACCTGGCACAGCACTACCTCGCGAAGGCGGGAATTTACGCTGTCAGGAGAGTCAAGAAATCAGACATGGAAAAGCTTGCTCTGGCAACAGGAGCAAAGGTCGTGAGCAGCCTGCATGATCTGACACCAGAAGACCTGGGAAGCGCTGAACTCGTGGAAGAGAGGAAGATTGCAGGAGAGGCCATGACCTTCGTGGAAGGCTGCGTTGACCCCAAGGCAGTGACAATCCTCATCAGGGGAGGAACAGAGCACGTGGTTGACGAGGCAGAAAGAGCAGTAGTAGACGGAATCGGATCCGTGAGCAGCGCGATAGAACTCGGAGAAATAGTACCAGGAGGAGGAGCAGTAGAAACAGAGCTGGCCCTCAGGCTCAGGGACTATGCCAAAGAGATAGGAGGAAGGGAACAGCTTGCCATCGAAGCCTTCGCAGAAGCTCTCGAAGTGATACCAAGGACCCTGGCAGAGAGCGCGGGAATGGACCCAATAGACACTCTGGTAAGCCTAAGGACACAGCACGCTCAGGGCAACAAGAACATAGGAGTAAACGTGATGGAGTCCAACATAGCAGACATGCTGGAGCAGAAGGTGATAGACCCGACCAAGGTCAAGAAGCAGGCGATCGCCTCAGCCGCAGAAGCAGCAGAAATGATCCTGAAGATAGACGACATAATAGCGGCCAGCAAGAAATCAGCAGGAGAAGAAACGGGAAGCAAAGGATTTGGAGGAGAGTTCGACTAAACTCTCCCTCTTTTAAACCCCCTTTCAGCCGCCTCTTTTCCCAAACTCTTTCTCTGCCCAGCGCACGTGGTCCAACAGTGCGGTCACCGCGTCCTTCCTGAGCTCGTAGTCCACGAGCCCTCTGGAGTAAGCCTCCATCACCAGATCGTACAGCATGTAAGCCAGGGAATAGTACTCCGCGGGGGTCACTTCCTCTGGAATGAAACCCACCGGCCTGAACAAGGAGCAGAATGAGATCACGTCCTCCAGCAAGCTCGGAGAGTGTATCGCGTCATGCTTTTTGCGGGACAGGATAACCATCTCAAGAATCCTGAACATGTCCACGTGCTTCTCTGCAAGCCGCCGCGCCTGCTCCCTCGCGTGCTCCTCCCTAAGCATTCTGAGCACACGATAGTGTCCCGCGCCCATCCGAAAAACAATTACGCGGGGAAAGTATAAAAGACTTTGTCACGAAATTCCTGAAAACTCGCCACGCGCGCGGGCGAAAAACTTTTTTCGCGCGCGTGCCTTGTTACTAGCATGCCACGGTTCCTTAACTTCAGCCTGTTCGTGCCCTTCCACTACTGCAAGTACCAGGTCTACCTTTCAGAGTACCTGGGGATCAAAGCGCCCGCGTCCCCAGCGCTTGTTATCGGGCGGGAGAGGCACGAGCAGCTGGAACGAGAATTCCTGCTGGAAGCAGAAGAGGTTGAAGTGCCCTTGCCAGAACTTGTGGGCAGGGTTCTGGAGGGCCTGGAGCCCGCGTTCGTGACCCGGGAGGTTCCCCTGTTCTCGCGTTCCCTGATGCTCAAGGGAAGGGCTGACGAGATCGAAGTGCATCCTGACAAAGCAGTTATCACGGACGACAAGCCCCGGTTGTCCGAGGGGGGCGCGAGCCAGGCGCTCGCGTACTCTCTTGCCTTCAAGGAACAGTTCCTTTTCCCAGGCAAGATCATGGCAAGGGTAAGACACAGGGACACCCTTGAAGACTTGTGGGCCGAGTGGCTGAACAGGAGTCACGTGCGCAGGATAAAAAAGGAGGCTGCTGAAATGCACGCGATCGCGGAAGGAAGAGAGCCGGAACCCTGTAGGAACCCGTTGAAGTGCTCCAAGTGCAGGTACCGTACAGTGTGCCCTGCCGCGGAAAGCAAGGAATAAAAACAGTCGCTTCCTTTCTTCCAGCATGATCCTGTGCATTGTGGAGGTCGCTGGCAAGGAGTCCAAAACTCTTGCGGAGGACCTTGCCCAAGAGGTCGTGAACCTGGAGCCCAGGTGGAAAAAAGCAGAAGACTATTTTGACGCTCTCGCGCTACTGAAAAAGAACGAGGACTCTGATTTCCTGGTGCTCGTGGCACCCCACGAGACCGGGAACGAGCAGTGGCAGCCTTTCCTGAACGCACTGGCAGAGTTCGAGGCCAGTTCTGGCAAGACCGTGCTAAAAGTATTCTACGAGGAGCCGGAAGACCTCAAGAAAGGACTACAGGAGGCCAAGGAAAAAATAATTGACAGCCTGGCCTGATCAGCAGTAATCCGAAAGCTTTTTCTGAGGCTTTTTCTGCCGCCGCGCGGTGGACCAGCTCCGCCTGACCTCAGGGGGATACTCCTTAGAATGCTCTCTCAAGAACTTGATCGTCCGCTCGTCATGAGGGTACCCTGTCCCGAGCTCGGTCCCGTACTTCTCCTCTATCTCCTTGATCCTCTTGTCCCGCAAGGTCTTCGCGATTATGGAAGCGGCGGAAACCACAGGGTACTTCTGGTCAGCCTTGTGCTCCATCACCAGCTCTGCGCTGCAGGAACAGTACTTTGAAAGCCTTCTCTCGAATGACAGTGGTGTTGGGTCAGGAAGGTCTATGAACACCTTGTCAGCCCCTGATTCTTCTATTATCTCGGCCATCTTCATCGCCTCTATCTCGTTCAAGGACATTCTTTTCCTGAGATTGTCTATCTCCTGCGCTGGCACCTCCCTGACTATTATCCTGCGCGCTATGGATTCTATCTCGCGCGCGAGAGCCTCTCTCCTCCTGGGAGAGAGTGTCTTGGAGTCCTTCACTCCTGCCTTTTCCAGCCTGGCAAGGTCCTCTGCCCTGACCAGCACTCCCACGATAACCATGGGGCCTATGACAGGGCCTCTTCCAGCCTCGTCTATCCCTAGCACCCTCATCATAAAACTTTAAAACCAAGAACATTAAAAAAGAAAAAGGGTGAGCGGTGATGAAGGCCACGATAGTGTCCTACAGGAGAGGAAGGCACACTAATAACCCTAACCAGGTCATAGTCGTGGTTGAAGGAGTAAAGGACAGGAAGACTGCCCTGAAACTGGTTGGAAAGAAGATAGTCGCGGCAGTTGGAAAGGACAAGAGGGTCACTGGCACAGTGCTTGCGGCCCACGGGAACAAGGGAAGAGTCAGAGCAAAGTTCAACAGGAACCTGCCCGCGGAAAGGATCCCTGCGGAGATAATCGAATGAAGCTCAACAGAGTGAATGAAGGCAGGGTAACCCTCTTCGTCCCGGACCCTGAAGAGTACGGCAGCAAGTACGACGCCCCCGTTTTCTACAACCCCGTGATGGAGGAAGACAGGGATATTTCAGTGTCCCTGCTGAAAGCCAAGTGGGAAGGCAGAGAGTACAGGGTGGCGGAC